>JABXIP010000354.1 GCA_013373005.1 Cytophagia bacterium
AAAATTGGAGTTGAATCTGAATTAGGAGGAGGAACAAAGGTTACGTTCTTTTTGCCATATAACGGAGAGGAGGTTTCTCCAGCCTTAGAGGTGACTTCGGTAGACAAGAATTTGGTTTTTGATTCTGAGCTGGAACTGCTAAGCAAATATTGGGAGGAGCTGAATGGTCTCAAGGTTTATGAGGTGAGTAGGGTGAAAACATTACTGATTAAAATGGAGGATGCTGGTGTTAAATCGCCTTGGGTACAAGAGCTGTTGAAGGCTGTATATCAGGGAGATGAACGATTTTTTAATTCCCTCATAAGTGCTATTAGACCTCTCGAGAATTCTTAATTTTTAATTTAGTGCAAGTATTTTTTTCGGAGTGCATCTGAAAGGGTAGTACTCTTCGACCTTAACTAATGATTTTAGAAAAACGCACCATTCTTGTTGTTGATGATGAGCCCGTTAATCTTGAACTTATTCTTTCCCTATTAGGATGTGAATTTAATGTGCTCTACGCCTCCAATGGCGAGAGAGGAATTGAACTCACTAAGGAGCATCAACCCGATTTGGTTATTATGGACTGGGAAATGCCGGTAATGAATGGCATTGATGCAGTTGCCCAACTGAAGCAGTCGGCCGAAACAGTTGATATTCCCATTGTCATTTCGACCGGAATTATGACTGAGTCGAATGATTTAAAAACAGCCCTGGAAATGGGAGCCGTAGATTTTCTGGCCAAGCCATTTAATCCGATAGAGTTTAAAGCCAGAGTGGGTTCGGCATTGAAACTTTCAGATTCATACCGGCAAATCAAAAAACAGAAATTCGAAATCGAAGAATTGGCTTTGAAGGAACAGACGTTGTTAAGAGATAATCTGGAGTCTAAGACCAGAGAACTCAGCTCAGCCGCCATGTTCGATTTTCAGAAGAATGAACTTCTATCGAAGCTATTGGATGAGATTGGCAGGTTGAATTCGGTGACTAATCAGATGTATGCTCCGGAAATCAAGAAGATTTCACGAGACATCAAATCATTTCTAGACTTAGACAAGAGTTGGACGAACTTCAAAGTCCACTTTGAGGAGGTAAACCCTAGTTATCTGGAGCAACTGATGGCTCAATATCCCGATCTCACCAACAATGAACATAAGATTTGTGCATACCTCAAGATTGGTCTGAATAATAAAGAAATTGCCTTGCTCACCAATGTAGAAAGTGCTTCAGTAAGACGTGCCCTCAATCGGCTAAAGAAGAAACTCAACCTTGGTCCTGAAGATGATTTGAGGAGGTTTATCAAACACTTTTAACCTCTTTTATGATTGGAGCCTGATAACCAGCTTGTTATTTCTTTGAAAAGCTGGCATATTGTTTCGTAACCTTAAACTTTATGAAACGCGCACATTCATTCATCTCCCTTTTGGTAATTCTATTTGCAAGCTGTTCAAGTGAATCTGATAAAAAACAGGATGAACCAAAATCCGGACAATATCCCATTAATATTGATGTAGCTAATGCTGAATGGTTCGAAGGAGACTTTCATGAGCTCATTGAAGATGTTTACTATGTAGCGCTGGATACTCAGATGGAGGCTTTATTTGCAGAAAAGACAAAGCTCTTATTCTCGGAAAATAAAATCATTGTCTTTGATAGAAGACTTCAGCAAGTAGTGGTTTTTGATGAGGATGGAGATTTCCTCTTCAAGATCCATCGACCGGGTGAAGGCCCAGGAGAGTACATGGGACTCTGGACAATTGCCTATGACGAAGAATTTGATGAGTACATTCTTGCCGCAATGGATAAAGTTCTCTGGTACAACGGCACAGGAGACTTTATAAAAGAGAAGAAGTCTCCTTATGTGAATATTGGTGATATGGCCAGTTTAAATAACAGGCAATTAGCTACATTCTTCGACCTGAGCTATTCTGGAGATAGTAGCATCAGGGCGGCAATAGTTGACAGCGAGCTTAATACTTTGGGGAGGTATTTACCTTTTCCGAATGATGTCCGCATCGAAAATATCACAGGATTCTACAGTCACTTTAGTGCTGGAAAACAGCCGTTGGCAACAGGGGTCTATTGGTCAGAGATTCTACGCTTCACTGCAGATAGTGCGTATGCAGAGTATTTTGTGGATTTTGGTAAGGATGCTTTGCCAGATGATTTTATGGATACATACCTCATGGATCAAAGCTATAACGCTCAGGCGGTTAGAGATGTAATGGCAGAAAAGAACTATTGGTCTATCTATGGAGGAGCTGCTAATGAAACAAAAGACCACGTTCTATTCATATGCACCAATAGGAAGGAATACAATCAAGCACTGTATAATAAGAAAACCGGAGAGGTCCTCACATTCAATGCAAATTTGGACGAACCATCGAACAAAAACGCATATGTCTATTTTCAGACTACCTTCAATAATTATTTTGTGGTTCAAGGTAAGAGTAGTTTCCTACTAGAGTTATACGGTTTATTAAATCCAAATGCAGATGTTGAGGCTGTTGAGGAAGCTATAGAAAACGAAGTACCAGTACTTTGGTTTGTTAAGTTTAAAGATTCACACAGTCAAAACGACTGATATGTTCATGTCTTACTTTATTGATATTTCTAAGTATTCATTTTTCCCTTCGG
>JABXIP010000422.1 GCA_013373005.1 Cytophagia bacterium
GCCTCTAGTGCTTTTAGTTACCTCTTTAGCAGCTTCAACTCCTCCTGACTCAAGAGCGTCCTCAACTTTGCTCAAAAGTTTAGAAGTGTTAGTTGTAGAAAGGTTTAAGCTGATGATTCTTTCGATAGCGATAGCTAAACCAAGGATCAAACAGATTAATACAGGTGACATAAAGGTTGGGTCACCTTCGATAAATTTGTCTTTGATGATCTGGTCGAATGATTGAGCTTCTTCAGTAGCATCATCTTCCATAGAGTAATCAGGTGATTCTGGATAAGTGTCCTCAACAGCAGTAGCGGTCGTATCCTGATCATCTTGAGCAACTGCATTAAACCCAAAGGCGAATACCCCAAGGATCATCAGTAAAGAGAATAACTTTTTCATAGTCTAGTTTTGATTAATAAAGGTTAAAACGGTTTCTAAATTATTAATAATTATGATTAAAAGAAATTATACTTAAAACTTTAGTTGATAACTGAAGAAAGGTTTCAAAACATAGTAATGATCACCCTTGCATACAATTCTCTTCTAATTGCGGAGAGAGAGGGATTCGAACCCTCGATACCCTTTAGAGGTATACACACTTTCCAGGCGTGCTCCTTCAACCACTCGGACACCTCTCCCTTTCACACCTGACGCTTCTCGCAGGGGAACAAATAAATTAATAATTATCTGTCCATGCAAGCGCATTTTTGTTTTTGTAAGGCACAAAAAATCAGTTCATTTCGCCCCTAATTGGAGTTCTCAGGCATTTTTTTGCATCCCTCAAATTAGGAAACTGAGCCATGGCATACATCATCTTAGCGGTAGCCGCCTCAGAAGTAAGATCGTGCCCACTAATCACGCCTATCTTATCTAACTCACTGCTTGTCTCATACTTACCGTGCATAACACGGCCTCCATTGCACTGAGAAACGTTCAGAATAATCTTACCTTTTCTAACGCTTTCCTTCAGAATATCAAGGAACCATTGCTCATTGGGCACATTGCCTGATCCATAACTTTCAATAATTACACCCTTTACAGTATCGGCTAAAAGAATACCAGCAGCGGTAGCCTGGTTCAGTCCAGGAAATAATTTTAACACCACAATGTTGTTGTCCATTTCCATATTCAACCGAATAAAGTCTTTGGCATAGGGTTTCAAATAAGACCAGTGATAGTCTATTGTTATACCGGCCTCCGCCAAAATGGGATAGTTTTCGGACTCAAAAGCGTCAAAATGCTGGCTCTCTACCTTCTTAGCCCTATTACCCCGAAGCAATACATGATTAAAGAAAATGCACACTTCAGTAATTATGGGTTTACCATTTTTCTTATCAGCGGCAATCTCAAGTGATGTAACAAGGTTTTCAGTGGCATCGGATCTTGGAGAAGCAATGGGCAACTGAGCACCAGTGAAAATGATTGGCTTGTTTACCCCTTCCAGCATAAAGCTCAATGCAGAAGCTGAGTAAGCCATGGTGTCTGTTCCATGAAGAATCAGAAAACCATCGAAATTTTCATAGTGTTCATATATCAAAGAAGCCAACAACTGCCAGTGCTCTATATGCACGTTTGAAGAATCGATTGGCTCTTTAAAACTGATTACCGAAATATTGACATGCAATTCCTTTAATACAGGAACTCGCTCAAGTATCTGATTGAAACCACATGGAACCAATGAGCCACTATCATTGAAGTCCATCCCCAAGGTGCCTCCAGTGTAAATGATTAACACTTTGGCTTTCGGAGTGCCATCGAACTGAAAGTGCTCTATCGGGTTTACTTCAATCATTTAGCTTAAAAAGTTTATTGGCATTATCTGTTGTCTGCGTTTTTAACTCTGCAAGAGACATCTCCCTGTAATCTGCAATCTTCTGTGCAATAAGCTCCAGGTATGATGGCTCATTTCTTTTTCCTCTGTTAGGTGTAGGAGCCAAATATGGGCTGTCGGTTTCAAGTAGAATTCTATCTAAATCTAGCTTTGGAACCACCTGATCCATTCCTGAATTTTTAAAGGTGGTTACCCCTCCTAGACCTAAGTAGAAATCTAACCCCACTATTCTTTCTGCCTGCTCCACTGTGCCGTTGAAACAATGGAAAACTCCCATCAGGTCATCAGTCTTCAGAGACTCAACCAAATCTATGGTCATATCTAAAGATTCCCTACAATGAATAATTATTGGCCTTTTAAACTTCTTGGCCCAGTCTACCTGAATTTTGAAAGCCTCAACCTGCTGGTCGATGAAGGTCTTATCCCAATAAAGATCGGTACCCATTTCGCCAATGGCTACAAAGTCACGCTTATTCAACCAACCTTCTATGATATAGAGCTCTTTCTCAAAACCTTTGTTTACCGAGCATGGATGCAGGCCCATAGTAGCCAAACAAAAGCCAGGATTCTTCTCCTCCAACTCCATCATTCCATCAATAGAAGTATGGTCAATATTGGGCATTACAATTTTCTCAATACCTGCTTCCTGAGACCTTTCAAGCACCTCGTCAATGTCATCTTTGAATTGCTCCGCGTAAATATGAGCGTGGGTTTCAATCATATCAGAACTTCCTTCCTTTCCAGCTTACTTTTCCTTTTACTAAAATTCTCAGCAACGCAAAAGTATCTAAAAGGCTGATAAAAACAGGCTCGTACAAGAAGAGTTTGGGCCTTTTACCACAGAGTCTGTTTATCCAGAGGTACTTCACGCAAGAAGTAAAATAAGCATATAACAAAATAGAACCTCCAAGTTCAGGATTCATGAAAAATCCAATGACAGCAAACACTAACCAAAGCCGGGCAAAAAAGGCTGGTAATGCCAGCAACCAATGATGAGTAAATACCCCATTCATCCACCGGCACCTCTGAATCATTAATTCAGCCCAGGTAAGCTGAGGCTGAGTTTGGGCATAACCCCTGGCATCAATGATCTGGCTCGTTTTGAGCCCTGCTTTCTGAAAAAGCTGTAGCAAACCCAGATCCTCAACATCAGTGGGGCCAAGTGCTCTGAAGCCTCCGACCTGATCGTAGGCAGACTTTCTAAAGCCCATGTTGTTTCCTAAAATTGAAATCGGACGAAATGCATCTGCCATAGTTTTCATGGTATGCAATACGGTTTGCCAATCGAAGAACTGAACGTGACTCAGTCCACCTCCAGAGGCAATTTGTGTGTAGCCGCTCACCATGTGGTTTTCTTGCAAAGCCCCAACCATTGTATGCAGCCATTGTGGCGAAACAGCCATATCGGCATCAATGATTACCTGAAATTCATCCTCTGTAAGATCTATGAGCTGATTGAGTACATTGGCTTTGGCAATTATCCCTTCCTTTTCATGTTCAATCCTTACTCCTTTAATATAAGAGTACTTCGCTGAGTATTTCTTAATAATTGACCATGTACTGTCTTCGGAATTATCATCCCCTATCAGTACCTCAATTTGATCTTTTGGATAATCAAGTTTTAGAATTGAATCGAGGCACCTGTTGAGATTGTTCTCTTCATTTCTGGCACAAATGAGTAGCGTAACCTTAGGTTCATCCGACTGCAATTTCGATGAGTTCTGAAAATTCAAGCCAAAAAGAAGAATCAGCAATATCTCTATCAGGAATAGGGCAGCGTAGATCAGAATGAGAATGTCTATCAGCACATTCATAAAGCTTCAAATCGATAACCCATGTTTTTGAAATGACTCAGGTACTCGGGAAGCACTGCTTTCAAATTTCTCTCTGCTTTCAGATTGTCGTGAAACACTACGACAGAACCCTTGTCGGTTGCAGCAATAGACCTCTTCAGAATCAGGTCTGGATCAAGTGCCTGATCATAATCCTGTGTCAGCACATCCCACATCACTATGGTTTTCTGTTGAATCAATTGCTTTCGCTGAGCATTGGTCAGGCGGCCATAAGGTGGACGAAATAAGTCAGTCGAAACTGATTCTGCCTTCATAGCCTCATCGCAAGCCAACGCATCGGCCAGGTACTCTTCCAGCGAAGCCTTCTTTCCATTAAGATGATGTTGCGTATGATTTCCCACACGATGGCCTTCTTCCAGAAGTCTATGAAATATCTCCGCATGCTTTTTAACGTTTTCTCCCACACAAAAGAAAGTGGCTTTGGCTTCAAACTCATTGAGCAAATCTAAAACCCAAGGCGTGAGGTTTGGGATTGGGCCATCATCGAAGGTGAGATAAATAACCTTCTCGGAGGTCTTTACTTTCCAGAGCAATCTGGGGTATATATAAGGAGCAAAAAAAGGAGTTTTAAACGGAAGCATTATTGACTCTACAAGATAGGAAAGTCAGGTCATCTGAAAAGGTTCGCTCTGCAGAGAACTCATGCAACTCTTTCAAAAGCTTTGTATGCAGCTCATTTATCGGTGTATTGTAATTAGCCTGAAGGAATTCCTCAAGCCTCTCGCTTCCAAACTCCTCTTCGCTTGCATTGAAAGTTTCCGTGAGGCCATCTGTAAAGAGAAATAGCGAGAACTGTTCAAGATTTTCTATTCTGCCCATATCAATGAACGGCAATGGTTCGAAAGCTCCTAAAACAGTTGTACCAATAGTAAGTTTTTCGATTTCCGGCTTCCCATTCATTAATAATGGTGGGTTATGGCCGGCATTGATATATCTCAAATCCTTTTTCTCGTAGTCATAAACAGCCAAAAAGAAAGTGATAAAATTCTCCCTATTGGCATTCATACAAAGCTGATAATTCAACTCATTGACAACATCTATTGGGTTCTCAGCTGTTCTCGATATTGTTCTAAGTACAGCCTGAAAATTAGACATGAGTATGGCCGCAGGAATGCCCTTGCCCGAAACATCGGCAATACAAACCACAAACTGATTTTCGTGCTCAAGAGTGATGTAATCGTAATAGTCTCCACCTACTGTTCTACATGGCTGATAATAGGCTTCGATATGAATTTTATCTGTCTTTGGTAGATCCTTTGGGAAAAGGTAGTTCTGCACATTCTTGGCAATTTCCATATCGCGCTGAAGGGCCTGTTGTTCCAACTCCTTCCTCGCCAAACGCTTATTCTCTATGGCCACCAGCATAATATTGCTTAAGGCTTGAATAAAGGTTGTATCTACATCAATCTCAGCCCCTTTAGACTTCACAAACACAAAAGCCAATAGCTTGTCTTTATGCAGTACAGGGATAATAATCTCAAATTCTTCAAAGCAAGTTACCTCGAGATCCATTTGGTTTATCAAGGTGATCTTTCGTACACTCAAGCAAGCCTGACCCATCTGAACCTTGGTGAAATCTTTATCCGTGCCGAATTGTACTTTACACTCCCAGTCTTGCTCCATCACAAACAGGCATAGCTTTTCCATCTGCAGGTTGGCACGCAGTGTGAACTCGAAAATCTTGTAAAGATCCTCCTCAGGTAGGTTATTATTCACCGCCTGAGTGATCTCCATCAAGGCATTTACTTCGAGCTCCTTTTGGAAAAACTTAGTCTGTATTGAATTCTGCTCCATAATTAGAGGCTATTGTGGGCCAAAAGTCCTTTTTTGCTTGCCAGGTAGTGATAATTCCTGAAATCCTTCTCAAAATCTAATCGATCTTCAAACACCTCATCATTCATATTAAAGAAGCATTTGATGTAGCCCTTTTGGAGAAGATTTTGGAGTACTTTCTTTAAATCACCCTCATCCATCTCCAGCTCCTCAATTAGGTAAGAAAAAGGTTGAACAAAGTAAAGTTCGTCCAACACATCGAATTCCTCGTCACTCATTATCTAACAATTGAGGGGTAATTTCTCCCCTTCCATTCAAAGTTCTTAAAGTTAGCGGCTATGCCAAAATAAATAGCATAGAAGGGGTATAATATGAAGCAAAGGAGAAAATAGTGGATGTAGGTTCTGTGCCCGAAATGAGATCTCACTGAAGAAATAAAAATCAGCTCACTCAGAAACTTTGAAACCAATACAGCCGAAAAAAGAGCCACGGCCTGATTCTGGGCAAGCCACCAATAGGCACTTACCTGAGCTAATTGAATTAAGACGACAACCAAAGCGGTAAAGATAGTCATTGGCCTGGCTGCCAGCTTCCACTTACTAGCCCAACGAATGCGCTGATTCTTGAACTGCCCCCAATCTTCGAAAGCAGCGGTTTCGACCAGAGCATTGGGAGAGCCATTGAATACGATAGCTTTTCCAAAATGCTTTTGGAGTTTATTCATGAGTAATTCATCATCTCCAGATGGGCTACTCTCAATATTATTGAATCCTTCCACTGCTTGAAAAGCCGATTTTCTATAGGCCAGATTAGCTCCATTAGCCATCACTGGCTTTCCGGCTTTAGCCATGACTCCAGTAACACCAATTAACGGACTAAATTCAATAGATTGAATCTCCTGCCAAGTACTTTTTCCAACTAGCATCACCGACCCAAGTACCATTTGAACTGACTTAGTTTCGAATGGAATAATTAAAGATTCTAACCACTGAGGCTTCATTAAGCAGTCGGCATCA
Source organism: Cytophagia bacterium (assembly GCA_013373005.1). Taxonomy (GTDB): domain Bacteria; phylum Bacteroidota; class Bacteroidia; order Cytophagales; family Cyclobacteriaceae; genus Roseivirga. The sequence goes on from JABXIP010000422.1 coordinate 6,459, forward strand.
GTAGTTACAATCAACTCATGCCTGGCTGTTTCAATACCCAATTTTAGAGCAGCTTTTTTACCAGACGAATCAGACAATGAAATAACTCTGGCTTTCAACTCATTAGTTGCCAAAAACTTATAGAGTATTTCCACTCCTGAATCCTCAGAATGATCATCGATAAACACCACCTCAAAGTTCGGATGGGTTTGGGAATTCAAGGCATGAACCAATGCCTCTAAGTTCTTAGCTTCATTTCTGAATGGCACCAAAACTGAACAAGCCATTGGCTCGGACAGAGTACCTTTTAAGTTGGTATGCTTTGCCCACTGAACGGTCATCCAAATCAGTACTAAGGAATAAAAAAGCAATAGTCCAAAGGCCAAATACACATTGCAATTTGACTAATCCGTATCAATTTAAAAACCTGCCTATTCGGCTTATGCTTATATTGCCCATTGATGGCAAAAGTGATTCAGGAAAAGATTGTTCTAGGCATTGATCCGGGCACCAGCGTAATGGGTTATGGTGTACTTAAGGTTGAAGGCAAAAAACTTAGTCTCCTTCAGTTCGGTGTCATCCACCTTAAGAAATACGCAGGCCATGAGCTAAAGCTAAAGAAGATCTTCGAGCGTGTCACTTCCATCATTGAAGAGTTTCATCCTGACGAAGTTGCTCTGGAAGCACCTTTCTACGGAAAAAACATTCAGTCGATGCTAAAACTTGGAAGAGCACAAGGGGTGGCCATGTCAGCTGCCTTAGCCAGAGATATTCCAATTACCGAATATGCTCCTAAGAAAGTAAAACAATCAGTTACCGGAAACGGTAACGCCTCAAAAGAGCAAGTAGCAGCCATGCTTCAAACCTTGCTTTCTATTAAAGAGCTCCCAAAAATGCTTGATGCCACAGATGCCCTGGCAGTAGCCGTATGCCACCATTTTCAGAATGGTCAGGCTCAAAGCAGATCCGCCAGCTGGAAGAACTTTATCAGCGAGAATCCGGGAAGGGTTAAATAATCAAAAAGCCGCTCCGCAAAGCGGAACGGCTTTTCTGTAACCAAAACCAACTAAAATTAGACTAAAACTCAATTAGTAATTAATTCCAGCCGCCACCAAGAGCTTGGTAGATATGAACAACTGCATTCAGTTGTCTCACTTTAGTTTCTACAAGCTCAAACCTCGACTCCAACGCATCACGCTGCGTTAGGAGCACTTCCATATAGTCTGCCCTCGCGGATCTGAAAAGGTTATTGGAAATATTAATCGACTCAGTCAATGCTTGCACCTGCTGCTGTTTCAGGTCGTAGCTTTGCTCCAGATTCGAAATATTCGAAAGCTGGTTAGCAACCTCTACATAAGCATTCAACAAAGTTCTTTCGTATTCATAAACTGCCTGTATCTGCTTGGCATTAGCATTCTTATACTCAGCCTTAATGGCCTTTTTATTAATCAAAGGAGCCATCAAATCACCCGCTAAACCAAAAATCATAGACTCAGGAAAAGTGAGTAAATGTTTTGGACTTATAGCATTCAGACCGACACCAGCACTTATGCCCAACGAAGGGTAAAAGTTTGCTCTAGCCACCTGAATATCCATTTTGGCCGCTGCTAATTCCAGTTCAGCCTGACGAACATCAGGCCTGTTTTGCAATAGCTGGGCCGGAATACC
>JABXIP010000415.1 GCA_013373005.1 Cytophagia bacterium
CCGGTCTTAAAATAGCTTTTTAGGCCTTCGATTTTTACACTGACTTCTTCCTTAGTTGAGTTCTGCATTACGGTAAATGTCATGGATTAGAAATTTATGAAAATTAATTAGCTCACATCTATTTCCTGTGCAATCAAAACATGCAGTGATTATAGTTGTTAAAAAAGTATTTGTTCTACAAGAATAGAGATAATATATTTGTTCTATGTTTGTAGATGTTAAACTATGAAAGGAAAAGGCAATTACATCGGGGAGCTGGAAGAGTTGGTACTTCTGCTGGTGGGTATTCTTCATGACGATGCTTATGCAGTGTCGGTTTTAAAGGAAATGAAGGATCAGACAGGCAGAGAGTTGAATATTAGCGCAATTCATGCTGTACTCAACAGGCTTGAAGAAAAGGGCTGGTTGAGTTCAGGTATGGGCGGAGCCACTGACGAAAGAGGGGGTAGAAGAAAACGCTTCTATCAACTAACGGCTGCGGGCAAGGCCATGCTAGATGAAGTCAAAGGTCAGCGAGATCAGCTTTACAATCAACTTCCTGCTGGGCTCACTTATTCACTCTCTATATGAGTAAACCCTTCAAAAATAGTCCTCCAAAATGGGCCGACAGGTTTCTGATGTTCTTCTGTAACCCCAGGTTATTGGAGCAACTCCAAGGAGATGTGTATGAGCTTTTTTATTGGAGGCTCGAAGAGAAAGGCTACAAAAAGGCGAAAAGGTCATTTGTCTGGGATGTAATACGCTTGTTCCGATGGTCAAACATCAAAAGAAAGTCAAAACCTCAAAAAACGAACAACATGGGAATTATTAAAAATTACTTTAAAGTAGGGCTCAGAAATTTATGGAAGCAGCGTCTGCCCTCAACTATCAACGTACTAGGGTTATCCATTGCATTAGCCTGTTCAATTGTTGCTTTTAAATTTATCGAAGAGAGCTACAATAAGGACTTTATGCATGTGCATAAAGACGATACTTTTCTGGTTACTCATTGGGAGGAACTTGAATCAAATACGGGTCGAAATGGCAAGACTGACAATCAATTAACAAGGGAGATCATAGAATCGGTGCCGGGGATCGAAAAGACAACGAGGTACCATTATTATAATGCTGGTACGAAGGTTAATGGTAGAGAAACCACAACATTTTCATTGTTTGTAGATGAGGACTACCTGGATATTTTCACATTTCAGCTAGTTGCCGGCAATATCAATGCATTAAGTCAACCAGATCAAATTGTTATCAGCGAAGATGCAGCTCAGAGATTTTTTGGGCAGAGTTTGGGGCTAGACGAGGAAATAGAATTGAAAATTGGAAATGAGTGGAAAGTATTCACCGTTGGGGCAGTTTTGAAGAGTAGAACAAGAAGCTCAAGTCTTCAGAATTACCTATTGGTCAATTATATTCATATGGACCAAGCCTTAAAAAGGACTCGAGAAACCTGGGATGTCAATTTCTTCATTCAAAGACAAAAAGGGGTAGATGAACAACAGTTGGTTACAGCCATGAATGAGCTTTTACCACTGCACAATAAAGACAATGACGTTAATCCTTACACCTATTTTGAACTGGAGCCTCTTCCAACAATGGCGCGTCATTCAAATGAAATGATGGGTGGTATTGGTACCGCGCCACAAAAGGCTCCCAATTTACTTTTGATTGCAATTGCCGGGTTCATGTTCATCTTGGCAACCTTCAATTACATCAATATTTCTTTGGCGATGGTGATGAAGCGTTTTAAAGAAATAGGCATTAGAAAAGTGGTTGGTGGTCAGCGAAGACAATTGATTTCCCAATTTCTCATTGAGAACTTCTTGCTCTGTGCATTTTCTCTTTTTCTGGGAGTGCTCTTATCGGGGTCAATACTATTGCCTGCTTTCAATGAAATCTCTGGCGCAAGCCTAAAGCTCGATATCCTCCAACATCAGAACTTTTGGTTATTTCTCCTTTTGGTTTTAGGGTTTATTACGCTTGTCTCTGGGATCTATCCGGCATTGGTAGCTTCAGCTTATAGGCCAACCAATATATTGAACAGAACAGCATCAACTAAAACCAATAAGGGGTTGAGTGCCTTCTTCCTTTCTTTTCAGATGGTGCTTGCGTTGATCACCATTGTTGCCGCAGTTATGTTTGTGCATACCAATCGAGTGAATGAAGCGAGAGACTGGGGTTATGATCAATATAATAAGTTGATGGTCAACATTCCTGACTCTGTCTTTCAGGAGCCATTTAGAGATTTTCTCGAGGCCGACCCAAATGTGCTAAAAGTGGCAGGGACCAAATCTTATGTTGGTAGGGAATTGAATGGCGTTCAGTTTAAGAATGGAGAAAAGGCAACCTATGCGGAGCTTTTTAATGTGGGCGTTAACTATCCGCAATTGCTAGGACTTCGATTAAAAGAAGGGCGGTTTTTCGATGAAAATTTAGATAGTGATCTGGAAAACGCACTTGTCGTTAATGAATCGTTCTTGGATGCCTTATCTCTTACTTTTGATCCTGATGGAACCTTTATTGACCAGGATAGTCTCAGCTACAGGGTTGTTGGTGTTGTTGAGGATTACTTCTATTGGGCTCCAGATATGAAAATTCGTGGTGCTGCCATGAGAGCGGTACCAAGCTCAGAATATGGTTTTTATCTGGTAGAAATGCGGGAAGGGAATATTCTTGCTCAAAGAGATATCATCCAAAAACAGCTTCGAGACATGGCCGATGAAGAAATGTTCGGAGTGTCAATACAATCGCAAATATTCGATGGTCATTTTGAAGATGCCAAGGGAATCAGGAATGTCATGCTTTTTACGGCTATTATCGCCATTATCATAGCCTCTATGGGGCTCTATGGCTTGGTCAATATCAATATCTCAAACCACATCAAGAGTTATGGCATTCGAAAGGTTTTAGGCGCCAGTGGTTTTGAATTGGGGACAAGTATTCTCAAAAAATATAGGTATGTCTTTCTTTTTGCAATTTTGATCGGTTGTTCTGTGTCGGTATTGCTAATAGGAGGGCTTTTGGGTAATATTTATGCCTACTACCCGAAAATTGGCTTCGGTCCATTAGCTATTTCAGTAATGATATTGCTAGGTGTGTCTTACCTCACCATCAACATGCACATTCAAAAGGTAAGAAAGATCAATCCTGCAGAAACCCTAAGAACAGAATAAAGAAAGCCTAATATATAAACTGAACAACGTCACCGGTTAGATGATCGATAATTGAATCAATTTTATCTCCATTGTAGATGAATTCAATTTGAGGAATGTTTCCGCTGGAGCCTCTGTCGAGCACACCGGTGAGGTTGTTTCTGTTCAAAGAACGACTCATCTTTTTATCACCCAGAATGTAGTTGATAGCAGGGTTGGCAAAGACATTAGGATTGTTGTCGAAGAATCGGTCAGACATATCCCATTTTCTATTGAATTGGTCAAGATCTCCACCGTCAAACTCATTAATAGTGCCTAAACCTACAAGGTTACCACCTTGAATCTCGTAAAGTTTTTCCTCGAATAGGTAAAAGCCATCTTCGGGATTTTTGAAGTACATGCTTCTATTGGTTTCTCCCTTTTTGAAACCGATTCGGTAAAGAAAATACTCTTCATGAACCATCACATTTTCAACCACTCTATAAATATGTGAAGAATATGATTGAGCGCTCACATCGTTTTTCTCATCTATCTGCGCAATAAATCCATCATCATCATATTCAAAAGTGATGACCTTTTTTGGCTCCGGATCAAACAGAGGTTCAGAATTGATTTTAGTAAATACAACAGCACTAGTATAATTCTGGCCGTCATACTGAAGCTGATATTTAGTAATAGGTTGGTTGTTGGCACTGCTGTGCACGATGATTTCTTTGACTAGATCGCCAGTGTTTAAATCTGGATTCGAGTCCTGGTCAGAACAAGAGAAAACTAAACTGAGAATCAGAAGTGTGGTAAGTAATCTCTTCATATTCATTAAGTTAAGGAATTCGCTGATTGATATGATAATATCTTAACTAAATCTATATACGCTGATTAACACAATTTAGATTAGGATTGTTACATACTATCAATAAATGAACGCGAGAATAGCAAAAGGGAACTAGAGCCTGTTATCAAAGGCTACGCCAAAGGTAAAATACAGTATAGGCTTCCCAACCTTGCACAGAGGTGAAAAATGCTCTGATGGCATCTTCGTCTTTTCTATTTTCAACAATACCCAAGTTGAAAAGTGCCTGGGTTAACCCGGTGTCTCCATAAGGAATGGCCTCGGGTTGGTTCAAGGCTTTCATTAGACTATAATTGGCCGACCAAACTCCAATACCTTTAATAGAGGTAAGTAGGGTCTGTCTTTCTTCGAAAGTAGGAAGGGCTAACAGTTTTTCGTGGCTGATAAGGCCTGAAGAAAATGCCTCTGCTACATTTTTGAGGTACTTCAACTTGCTTCTTGAAAACTGCATTTCCTGATGAAGGTAAACTTCATCCAAGCCCAACAGTGATTCAGGGCTGGGGAAGTGATGAAGTTCAAGACCCCTCCAGTCGACTTTATGTCCGTAAATTTCCACCAATCTTCTCTTGAGCTTATGTGCAAAGCTGAGGTTGATTTGTTGACCAAGGATACTCCAGCAAATAGCTTCGAAGAGGTTGGGAATGCCGACAATTCTCAAGCCGTATAGCTCTTCGCTCAGATGAGCAAGCTTGGGGTTGTTTTGAAGAAGCTGATAAAACGGGACAAGGTGTTTGTCAAGGTCGAACCACATGGTAATGAAGCTCTTTAGTTCACTTTGTTGATTGTCACTTAGGTCAATATCGGTTTCCACTTTCAGGCTCCCGACCTCTTCAGAAATAACAACGGGTATGAATTGATCTTGAATTTGTATCAGCCTGTAAACCTTCTTGTCTTTTACCTGATATAAAATCTCATCAGGACTTCTGTAAAGTGCATCAAGACATTTCCCGAAGTCA
>JABXIP010000369.1 GCA_013373005.1 Cytophagia bacterium
CTATGATTATGACATTTAAATAACGGCAAACCCTACTCGTTAGCGTTTTCTGCTTTTCTAAAATTAGTGATTATTGAGAGCAGAAGGTATATGGCCATAATCCATGGCGCGGCATTATATTGGAGAATAGCAACTAGGGCTAGCCCAGAGAGTAATAGTGTGTATTTTTCCCAATTACCCCTAATACCGAAGCTTTTGAATTTCAGTGAAATCATTCTTAGAGGAGATACCATAAGATACGAGAAGAACACGGCCATGCCTACCACAATGAAAGGTAGCCTGTCCATGCTTTGGGCAAATGGAGAGCTTGCTTCCCAATAGATTATCGGTAAGGTGGAAACAAAAAGCCCATGAGCTGTAGTTGATATTCCCTTGAAACTTGTTTTCTGATCGTCCGAAATATTAAAAATGGCTAGGCGAATGGCAGAACAAATTGGAACCAGAAGTATTAAATAGCCTACGGACTGCATTTTGAAAATAGAGGCATAAATAAACGCTGGCAGAACCCCGAAGGTGATTAAGTCAGCCAATGAGTCTAATTGAACTCCAAGCTTAGAGGTTACTTTTAATGCTCGGGCTACTGCTCCATCGAGCAGATCGAAGAAGGCTGCAAGGAAAACATAGTAATGAACTGTTGGCTCATCTGCTGGTCCGGCTTCAATCACTTGCTGTATTGCCAGAACGCCAAGCGTTAAATTGCCAAGCGTAAACAGGTTGGGGATATTTCTTTTAATCCAACTCATGCTAGTCTGATGAAAGGATTAAATTTTTTCTCATGGCCTATGGTTGTTTCTCCTCCATGTCCGGGATATACTATTGTTTCATCTGGAAGAGTATAAAATTTCTCTCTAATGCTGTTCATTAAGGAGTCGAAATCGCCACCTGGAAGGTCCGTTCTTCCAATACTTTCTTGAAAAAGCACGTCACCACCAATTACAAAACCATCGGCTGCATTGTAAAAAGCGATATGCCCAGGGGCATGCCCAGGAACAAATAGGACTTTCAATTTCCCACCACCCACTTCTATTTCATCACCTTCCTTCATTAAATGCTCTGGTTCTGCAGGGCTGTATTTTTGAAACCCATAGCTAGGTGCATATGCTTCAACAGACTTGAGTGTTGCAGCATCATGTTCCCCAACCCATAATGGTACGTTGAACTTTGCTTTGGCAAAGCAGTTGCCCAAAACATGGTCTATGTGCCCATGAGTGTTCAATATCTTCTCAATAATGATTCCCTTCGACTCAATTGCCTCTATTAATTCTATCTCTTCTGCCGGATCGTAACAACCCGGATCTATTATCACACCTTTGCCACCATCGTTCAGAACATAAGTGTTCTCCATAAATGGGTTGAAGGTGAATGAAATTACTTCCATCCGCTCAATTATTTGAAAGGTCTAAATTTCAATGATTATTCAGGAGTAATCAAAAATACTTCAATAATTTCACAGCATGCAGGCAGAGTATCTGATAGTTGGGGCCGGAATAGCGGGGAGTGTACTGACCGATCATTTGTTGAAGGCCGGTAAAACAGTGGTGGTGGTAGATGAGCCTTCAAAATCTAACTCATCTAAAGTTGCAGGTGGTTTGTACAATCCAATTACAGGCAGGCAAATGGTAAAGACCTGGAATTGTGATGACCTTTTCAACTATCTGATACCTTATTATCAAGACCTTGAGAGAGACTTGGATACCCGTTTTTTGCATGACATTCCTATTTATCGTCCGTTTTTCTCAATAGAAGAGCAAAATGAATGGATGTCTAAGAGTGTCGAAAATAGTTTTGCTCCATATATCAAAGACATAAAAACGAAACCCACCTGGTCAGATGAAGTGAGTAATCCTTATGGAGGTTTGGTTCTTGATAAATCTGGTTATTTAGATACGGCTGTTTTTTTAAATGCCTTTAGAAATAGACTTCAATCCAAATCGATGTTAATAGAAGAGGATTTTAGTTTTGGGGACTTGAATCGTTTAGAGAAGGGCTTTGACTATAAGGGACTTGTTGTGGAAAAGGTCATTTTCTGCGATGGTAGATTGAGTAATGATAATCCATACTTTTCATGGTTGCCATTTAGTTTGGTAAAAGGGGAGTTGCTTTTTCTCAAATCCACCGTTATGCCAAGGGTTATTTACAATAGAGGTGTCTTTGTAATACCGGTTGGAGATGGTACGTTGAAGTGTGGATCTACTTATGAACACGAACAACTCAATGAGATTCCAACCAAAAAGGCTCAAAATGAGTTATTAGAAAGAGTTCAAAAACTTGTGAAGTTTAACTTCGAAGTTGTGGATCAAAAAGCTGGTGTTAGGCCGGCAACAAAAGATAGGAAACCATTTATTGGCGAACATCGGACCGAAAAAGGCGTGTGGATATTTAACGGTCTTGGAACAAAAGGTGTGTCATTGGCACCATATTATGCCAGACAATTGGTTAGGCATTTGAATGGGCAAGAAGCACTGGATGATGAAGTCAATATTGAAAGGTTTTTTTCGTTACTTTAAATGTTTCTTCGGCAACCACGTATGGTGAGAAAATATATCCGACTTGTTCAAGTAATAGCGCTTACAATCTGCTTTCTGGGGCTTTCTGCTCAGATGAATGCCCAGACGTACAAAGTAGAATTTGGTAAGAACCGAATTCAATACAAATATTTTGATTGGAGCTACTTTGCTTCAGAGAATTTTGAAGTCTATTTCTATGACGGAGGTAGAGATATTGCTTATAAAACCATAGAATATCTCGAGGGAGAATTTAGCCGAATTACAGAAACCATTGGCCAGTTACCTTACGCCAAAATCAGGGTGTTTCTTTACAACTCAATTATTGATAAGCAGCAAAGTAACGTAGGTGTCAATGCAGGAGATTTCACGATTGGCGGTCAGACAGACTTTATTCAGTCGCAGCTAGAGCTTGCTTACTCTGGAGATTACAGTTCATTCAAGACTAAGGCTGTTTATAGCGTCACCGAAATGCTGATTGAGGAGATGCTCTATGGTGGGAACATAGCCGAAATGTTCCAAAGTTCATTCACGAACTCTATTCCACTTTGGTTTACAGGAGGAATTGCAAGATATGTTTCTAGAGGTTGGGATTCAGAGTCTGATGATGCCGTTAGGGAATATGTTGCTAGTACCACAGAAGATAAGTTTATTAAGCTGACTCCAGAGATGAACATCTTATTAGGACAATCTATTTGGAACTACATAGCGCAAAAAAATGGACAAAGAACCATTTCGAATATTTTAAATCTGGCTCGAATTATTCGAAACGAGGAGAATAGTATTGAGAGAACTCTAGATACGCCTTATGAGCAATTTATGAGAGAGTGGCGACTTTATTACAGTGAAGCCAATACACTGTTAAAAGAGTCCTATTTAGAGCCTGATGTTGACAATATTGTAAGTGGAAAGAACAGGGAAGATTACCATTATACTTCTGTGAAGTTTAGCCCTGATGGAAAATTCCTGGCCTATTCTGCCATGAGTCAGGGGCAATTTAAAGTGATAGTAAGAAACCTTGGATCTGAAGAAGAGAAAGAGATTTTTGCTGGTGGATTGAAATTAATAAATCAGGAAACTGACAGAAATTATCCAATACTTAGTTGGGCAGATAGTACCACTTTGGGGGTGGTTTACGCTGAAGAAGGTTCAAATATATTGGCCGTTAAAAGGCTTGGAACTAAAGGGGAACAGAAGATAAGAATCCCTTTATTGAGTAAGATTCAGAGCTTCGATTTTAAGGATGGTGGAAGATTGGCCGTGATGACAGGTTCTATCAATAATGTGCCCGATGCTTTTGTCTATAATCTGGTGAGAGGGCAGGTGCAAAAGATAAGCGATGACAAGTTCGATGAAAGAGATGTGAGCTTTTACCCCGGTTCGAATCAGATCGTATTTATTTCCAACAGAAGTACAGATAGTGTTTTTGTTTCAGGACCAGATAAACTGGAAGCTGTTGAAATGAACCAATTCAACGTTTATGGCTATGACATAGATTACCCGGATAGCTCGTTTAGAAGAATGACGAATGCCTTGGCAGTGGCTAAGCAACCTCTAAATATTGATGGAGACAAAATTCTTTACATCTCAGATCAACAAGGAATTTATAACCTTTATCGCTATAGCTTGTCAGACTCTACCAGTGTTCAGATTACCAATTTCCTCTATGGAATAAAGCAGTACGATTTCAATTATGATTTGGGCAAAGTAGCCTTCATTTCAAATTTTGATGGGAAGGATGGTGTGTTTGTTCAGGACCTGAATGTGAACGCTTCTATGTTTAGCCCGGTTACTCCTCGAAGGGCACTTCAAGTAGCCAGAATTTTGGCGGAAAGAAGAAGGGAAAGACTTGGGGAACAATATGAACAACTAGATTCTGCAAACAGCCAGACTGTTTCACCAATAGAGGTTAAATCTCCTTTGCAGCAATTAGATTCATTGAAAGCTGGCGCCATTAATACAGAAGAGTATGAGTTTGAAATAGAAACGAAGGTCGATACAAGGAACTATCAGTTTGAGCAGCCAGCGACTGATAGAGGTGTCAATAACCGTTCTTTCTTAAGTATTTATCAGAACGCCAACAATGAAAATAGTATTCAGGGGCCATCGCCTTATGAGAATAGATTCCAGACAGATAATGTAATCACCACTTTTGTTATAGATGAGTTGCGATCTGTCTCGCAGTTGTTGGAGATAGAAATGAATGACTATCTAGAGAATCATCGGTTTAGAGGTGGTATCCTAATTCCCTTGAGTTTCAATTCGGGATATGATATTTATGGAGAGTATGAATACTTGAAGAATAGGGTAGATATCAGTGCTTCATATCATCGTAAGAGTCTGGTTAGAATTGATCAAGCTACTTTTTTGAATCAAAGGTTCAATAAGAATACATTCCAGTTGGGTTTTGCATATCCCTTCAACCATAAACTTAGAGCTGAGTTTAACCCTTTCATCACGGAGACCAGATATATTGATAGAGATATAAGGCTACTCATTCCGGCTAATAACCCTTCACAGTTTATACCGGAGATTACCTCAGACTATATTGGATTTAACTCTGCGTTGGTTTATGACAATACTATAGTTACAGGAATCAACCTGCACCAAGGTACAAGAGCTAAAGTAAGGTATGAGTCTCACTTTAAAATGAATAGTGATGCTGTGAGCTTTAACAATCTGGAATTGGATGTTAGACACTACTACAGGTTGAATAAGGCCATATACTTGGCGGGTAGGGCGTATTTCGGTACTTACTTTGGAGATGCACCAAAGAAATACCTTTTAGGAGGCGTTGATAACTGGGCCTTCAACAGTACCGAGTCTAGCAATGCAGAGGTTAATCCATTGGATTTCCAGACCTTATTTGATAACAGTGATGTGTTATTCCATCAGTTCACTAACCTGAGAGGCTACAACTACAATACTTTCCAGGGTAGAAATGTACTTACCTTCTCTGGAGAGATTAGATTCCCGATTAATCAGTTGTTAAGTAATGCCGATCTGAAATCTAACTTCCTTAAGAACCTTCAGTTTGTGGGGTTTTATGATATCGGCTCTGCGTGGGATGACTTGTCTCCATTCAAGGATAAGAACAACTTAAATACAGAGGAGATAAGAAATGAAGGATCTCCTTTTAGTGCTGTTATCAATAATTTCTCAAACCCTTGGCTTCAGAGTACTGGGGTGGGCGTTAGAACAATGTTGTTTGGCTTTTTCTCAAGAGTAGACGTTTCATTCCCGATCAGAAACTTTGAAACACTTAATCCTAAGGTTCAACTTTCATTCGGATATGACTTCTAGTTTTTTTAGCTTCTGAATTAGTCTATTTTTGATGATTAATTCTGGTTTATGCTAAAATCTATGACCGGCTACGGCCGCACAAAGGGTTCTGTTAAAGGCTATCAGGCCGATGTTGAAGTAAGAACACTTAATTCTAAATTTCTGGACGTTCAGCTTAAGCTGCCTAGAAGTTTCCAAAGCAAGGAACTTGAGGTCAGGTCTGAGCTGTCTGATGTTCTTAAAAGGGGCAAGGTGTCTTTAAGCATTGATTTAATTCAAGATGCTGATACCGAAAGTGATCAGGTTAATCATGATTTGTTTAAGAGGTATTATAAGGAATACACCAAACTAGCAGATGAGGTAGGGGCTGATCATTCTGATTTATTCAGATTAGCACTTTACAGCCCAGATGTGATGTCTTCTTCCTCATTAGATGAAGAGGCTGTCGATAGCCAATGGAAGGAACTACTTCCTTTGTTGAAAGAAGCATTGACTGCCTGTGATTCCTTCAGACAGCAGGAGGGGGCAAGTATCGAAAAGGAACTTAATTCATATATCGAAAAGATCGCTGGCTTTTTAGATGAGGTGGTAAAGCACGACCCTGATAGGATGGCCGTAATAAGAGAGCGCATTGATAAGCATCAGCAGGAGATTGAGAGCTCAGATGAGTTTGATAAGAATAGATTTGAGCAGGAAATGATCTATTATATTGAGAAACTCGATATTTCCGAAGAAATAGTGAGACTGACTAATCACCTGGTTTACTTCAGAGAGGTAATGGCTGAGGATGATTCTCAGGGGAAGAAGCTGGGCTTTATCAGTCAGGAAATTGGTAGAGAAATCAATACTATCGGTTCTAAAGCCAATTATGCTCCGGTTCAGAAGCTTGTAGTAGGTATGAAAGATGAATTGGAGAAGATCAAAGAGCAGCTTCTCAATATTATATAAAAAGGGCCGGATGGCCCTTTTCTCAACTTAACCCTACTTTAAAACAAAATGAATGAATAATGACATTCTAGACTTCACAGGGTGTCCGCGTTGAAGTCCGGGATTCCATTTTGGTGCCATCTTTAACACTCTGATGGCTTCGTCATCGCAGCCACCACCAATTCCTCTTACTACTTCTATATCTGACACGTTCCCTTCTTTGTCTACTACAAAGTTCAGGTATACTTTCCCCTGGATATTGCTCCTCTTAGCCATTCTAGGGTAGTCAAGGTTGTCATTAAGGAATTTACCCCAAGCCTCTAATCCTCCAGGGAAACTGGCCTGAGTTTCCGCGTTTACAATGACATCTTCAGCCACCTCATCTTCCAGTTCATCCATCTCAATGTAGTCTTCAATTGCATCTGTCTCGTCAAATTCAAAGTCGGGGATGACTATTTCAGGAGTCTCTATTTTGTCTTCCACAATGTCTAAAACTACAGGCTGTGGTTTGGGCTTGGGAGGTTCTGGCTCCTTGTGCTTAGTTTGAATTACCTCATCGAAGATGTCGTTGGGCGTTGTAAATCCGCTCACTATTTCATCCGGTTCTAGCTCTGTTCGAACCTGAAAGGCTGAAAATACAAGCAGGGTACTTGCGCATAATCCTATACTCATAAAGAGACTTCTCTTTGCGGTATAGTTTACTGAGTTGTTTTTCTTTGTTTCCATAAACTATTGATTTAGTAATTAAACTAAGAAATTAGTTATACAATTCAAAATTGAAGCCCACCAAAACAGTGGGCTTTAATATTTATTTCAATTTGAAAACTATCCTAAATTGCATTCTGGATTTTACAGCTCTACCTCGCTGCTTACCAGGGTTCCATTTTGGAGATTGCTTAAGCACTCTAACGGCTTCTTCGTCACAACCTCCTCCGATACCTCTAATCACCTGGATATCAGAAATAGCACCTTCTTTGTCCACAATGAATGACAAGAATACGGCACCTTCGATACCCATTCTTTTGGCTTGTCTTGGGTACTCAAGATTTTTGTTCAAGAATTTAATCCAAGCTTCTTGTCCACCAGGGAAACCAGCTTGCTCTTCAACAATCATGAATACTTCGTCAGCCACTTCTTCTTCCGGCTCTTCTTCAAAGATAATTTCTTCAACCTCAGTTTCTTCTGTAATTTCTACATCAAGGTCGATTTCAATTTCTTCTTCAATTTCCTCTTCATCAGGAATCTCGATGATTTGAGGTTGTTTAATTGGTGGCGGTGGTGGCGGTGGTTGCTCGGTTGGAGGTATCTCAGTCAATTCTTCGAAATCGTCCATTGCCATACCTAAGTCCATCAACTCACCTTCTTCATATTGCTTCTTTTCAAAAGCAAACAAAGTTAGGGACAAGCTGAGGATAAGGCCAAGAGCCATAAACATGGTTCTCTTCTTACCGACATCCGCTTTAGGGGTTTTCTTTAATTCCATAACTTTTCTTGAGTTAGATTCTAAAACTATAATATTAGTTTATGAATCGCAAGCTTATTTTTGATAAAAATGTTAAAAACAATTACACCAAGCAAGGCTCCTGTAAAATTTGCAAGTAAATCGTATACATCAGACATACGTCCGGGTACAAACTGTTGCAAGCTCTCGAGGATAATTCCATAAACTAAGCATATAGTTAACGTATAGTTTCTATGTTTAGTTCGTTGCTGGCTTAATTTACCTTTCAGTTGGTAACCAATTAGCACCAATATGCTGAATATGGCAAATACTGTTATATGAGCGAGCTTATCGTATGATAGAAGTTTAGATTCGGGGAATGCGTCTTGTGGCAACAACATGAGTATTGCCAGTACGATGCCCCAGAGAATAGCAGGCCAATAAGCAAATGGCCTTAGCTTATCCAACATCTTAACCTCCTATGTGCTCAGTATATTCTTCAGCAGACATTAGACCGTCTACTTCAGATGGATCAGACATTTTGATTTTAATCATCCATCCATCTTCATAAGCGTTTTCATTCACCTTTTCAGGAGAATCTTCAAGGTCCTCGTTAACGGCCACGATTTCTCCACTTAGCGGCATGAAAAGATCTGAAACAGTTTTAACAGCTTCTACTGTGCCGAATACCTCGTTTGCATCGAGTGTTTCTCCTTCTGTTTCAATTTCTACATAAACAATGTCACCCAATTCACCTTGAGCAAAGTCTGTGATACCAACGGTAGCTTCATCGCCATCTACCTTCACCCATTCGTGATCTTTGGTGTACTTTAAGTCTGCAGGAACGTTCATAATGTAATTTCAATTTGCCTCAAAATTACACGCTTTCATGAGAATTGCAGACTTTATTGTGACAAACTAAATTGAATTCTTCCACCGAAAGTTGTGCGGGCATTTAGGAAGCTTGTAGAGACTCTCGGGTCATTAATACTACGGTCGAAATAGAAAGTAATGAGTAGGGCTTCGCTTATCTTATAATTTACCGTTGGGTTGAGTCTGAAGGTTTTTATTCCGTCTGTTATTATTGGATCTTCATCAATTCTGCGTTGAACTACTTTGGTATCAGAAATACTCAATCCCATGTTGAATCTTAGCTCATTTGGAAGAGACTCTCTACGCCCATTGATTCTGAATGGTATCTGAACCCCAGACTTCGCGAAGCCAATATTTAAGGTAAAGTCTTTCTTCTGTCTTTCAGTAATTTGAATATTGGAGAGATTCAGTCCGATGTTTCTTTCACGATCATATTTCATGCTAACGGTCCAGTTACTTTTGGTTCTCATGTTCAGCCCAATGAATGGTGCCATTCTCTCGGTTAGCATTACTTGCTGTGCCAGATAAACAGAGACTAAGTCTCCATTATCATTGAACTGAGAAGCAAGGCCTGCATCTCTTAAGCTATAGTCTAAGGTTAGTCCTGTAGTATATAATGGCGAGTTGACAAAGTTGCTCACATCGTATTGACTGTAATAGGAATGGCTCAGTGCGAATGTGTTGAAAACATCACTTACGCCAGGAAGTTTCGAAAGTCCGTTGTAGTTAACAGTCCAGTTTGGAATTGGGAGTTTAGGGAAAGGGCTGAAGCCTACGTCTCCGGGGCCTTTTCCGGTATAGGCCGCCACAAAAGCAGGTATGACTACTTCCTGTGAGTTTAATGAATAATCTCCATTGGCGTTGAGACCATCCAGCCTTTGCTTTAATATGCCTCTGTAATTTTCGAAATTATTAAAGAGGTTAGAAGTATGGTCGGCATTATCTTTCTCAAAGGCCGTTTTGATCATCATGAATGACACTCCGTAAGTACCCGTTCTGTTGGGGTTGATACTGATGAAGTTGCCATTAGCCGGATCGTTCCTAAATATCTCCTGATAGTTTTCTGTGTAGTTCTTTCTACCGGTAAATGTTATTCTAAAGTCTTGGAATGGTTCGACAAGTGCATCGAAGCCATAATTGGTAGTTCTATTTTGCTGGAACGGAGTGGTCAGGAACTCACTAGGGGCATAAAGGCTATTGTTGGCTAGTACGTTTCTAATGTTATTGTCTTGGGAGCCAAGTACAAAACCTAAACCCGGATTTTCAAATCCTCTATCGAGTCCAAAGAGGTAAACATCTGGCATATAACCCGGTAATATGGTGCCTTCTGTTCTGCTGTAATTGAAGTTAATACTGCGTAGAGACATTAATGTTCTTAAGACACCCTTCCATAAAGGTATTTCGGAGAGACTTTTTCTTTGAGTTGTATCTGCCTGAGCTTGGTTGTTCCCTGGCCTGGTTCTACTTCTGGTAGGTGTATTGATTTTCTGCAGCACTCCTATATTGTTGTATAGTTTCACCAAGTCGAGTTTACCGGTAAGGCCATACTTACGCATGTTATCAGCACTGTTTCCGAGAGTGTCGCGCTGGCCAATGGCACCAGCTTTCCAATTGAATGTAGTGGTATAGTCTACCTCTGAGCTGATCCAGTTGGTAACAGGTAGTTTGTCAAAAGGAACGGTATATCCGGCAGTTATGGAGTGGGTATAGTTTTTAATTCTTCCGAATTTCTTAAAGTTGTTCCAAACAGAGTCTTTCTTGATCTCCGTGTTGATGTCACCTTCGGGTTCATCGATAATAGCATTTACATTGGCTGTATAGTCAAGCGTCAGTCTTTTGGCTAAATCCCAGTTTACAGCATATCTTCTGTCGAAAGTAAATGACTTCTCGTAGTAAGGGTCAATACCGTCAGTTCCTAAATCGGAATTTCTCAGCTGTGTCTTCAGGAAGCTTCTGTTAACATCTCCATTAATCGTAATGGAAGTTGGAATTGGGTTGAAGTTGATGTCTTTGATCAATTGAAGCCACTTAGAAGATAAGAAGTCCACATTCTTAAAAGGTTCAATGTTTAAGGGTGCTGGGCTGTAGCTATAGTTTACTGCGCCACGGTAGTTCCTGTAAGCGTATTCAGCTGTATTGATGTTACTTCGGTCTATTTCATTATAAGCATAAGTGAAGCTGAAGTTTTCTATGGCCCATGGTAGGTTTAATCCATTTTCGTTGGTTCTTCTCTTCCGCACATTCGAGAAGTTGAAACTTCTTCTTCTTGATACATCTACAACCTTGTCGTAGTAGTCATCTCGCTCGCCTTGATCATTAAATGAGTTGAGTACATCTTCAAGCGGAAGATC
>JABXIP010000112.1 GCA_013373005.1 Cytophagia bacterium
CACTTGGAGTGAGGCCTTGATTTTATTTGAAAGTGTACGATACACAATGTTCCTAATACCCCCTCTCCAACATCAACTTATTCTGCAGATATAAATAACGAGCATAATTAGCCCCCATACTGTTCTGCTCTAAATTGAGCTCATAGGCTCTTTTAAAATGATCCACTGCACTTTTCTGATCCCCTTCCTTTTGGCAAATCTCGCCTAAAGCCAAATAGGTAGGGTAATTATTGGGATGAACTTTTAAGTCATTCAATAGTAGACTAAGTCCCTCCTTCTGCTTGCCTTCATTCATATACTTATCCAGGGCATAGTAATAGATAGGAAAGCCAGTGGTGTTCTGCAGTGCTTCGGCAATCAGGGCATCACCTTCTTTTATCCGATTCATTTTCTTCAAAAGCTCACCCTTCTGAAACATATACTTGAGAGTATAGTACGTTCTGTTTTGGCCTTCTTCCTCTTTATCCAACATTGATTTTGAGGTTTCCAGATACTGCAATGCCTTGTCCTTTGCATTCGGGTTTTGCTCCAGGGTTCTCTTGGCCAATTCCTGATATTCAGTGGCAGACTTATTCTCCTTAGCCTCTAAATCAGCCAGTAGATTAGACAGTGCATCCGTTTCTACCTGAAAGCTTACGGCAGTATTCTCCCATCTCAAAACAATATCAACCGACTCAGATTCTGGATTGGTAAATTCATAACTCAACCATTCCTGAAAAGGCACTTGTTGAGTTTTCACCGGAATCCTAAACACATCATTGGCTTTATCATAGTTAAAGGCTCCCCAAGTTTTGCCTGAAGAAAAAATCAGCGTCCACTCCTTTTCGCTGACCAAAACCACAAAACCATACTCGCCTGCTTTCAGGGCTTTGCCTTCCACCTTTACATCATGGCTGAAGGTGATCAAGGTGCGTTCATTCGAACCAGCCCTCCATGGAAATTCCTTTCCATCTACCACAAAATCGAAAGGAATGAGTCCTCCGAAAATCTTCCTGCCGTTGACTGAAGGACTATGATATTTAATAGTGATATCTGCCTTACCAATATTGGCAGAAGTGGTTCTCGATTGGCTTACGCGCGTGGGTGCACCAACATCCTGAGCTCTCAGCAGGCTAAAACTGATTACAGACAATAGACTTAAAAAAATGACCTTTGAATACTTCATCACGTTTGATTTTTAATTGTTGTGATGAAATCTACGGCCACATTTTCAGGAGGAATAATGACCCACGCTACAAGTTGATTCATGTTGGTTCATTATGGATCAATGAACTCTTAAGCTCTAAAACAGGCTTATTGCAGATATATCCCTCCTTTTTTAAAAGGAGCCTGCCTGCCGGCAAAGGCAGAGCAGTCGCAGGCCGGAGGATTTTCAAACTCTGTCCCAACAATGATCATCGAAATTCTAACCCCCCTGCCCACTTTTTGAAAAAGGAGGAGACCAAGTGCCATTCTGTTGCTTGAGTAGATTAATTATTAGAGATACTTATCTCAATCAAGAACAATCTCTTCCTGTTGGTTATCTAACAAATGAACCTCATTGACTTGACCGGTTCCGAGAAACCTTAGTCTAAATCCAACCAGTTTTCCAATCGACCTATTATAGCTATGAGTGAACACTTGCTTACCGGCAATGTTCACTTTTACCTCTCTATTTTCAATAGAGACATTGAGGTCTGTTGCTGTTGAAAAATCAGCACTCAAAGCAGAGAGATCGTTCTCCTTTCCACTGAGGTAAACATCATTGAGCATCAGGTTATTCTCCGAGCTGCAACCAATTTTAGAGAAGGGAATAATAAGGGCTCCTTCTGACCCAAGAAAGTATATACTCATCATCTGGCACACAGCCCATGGCTCCTCCGAATGGTTTTCTACCTGAGCAGAAAAGGAAAAACCTTCATCGGTAATATTGCCCAAATCATCCACATAGTGAAAGGTAGAAATCAACATTTCCTTAGACTGCTCTACCTCCGCTTCTATGGGTTTTGGAACAGCAAATCCATTGCCCTGAACTTTAGGCTGAAAGTATTTAGGGATGGGCATATAATCCAGCGTTCCAATCCAGCCATTACTCTTTAGGAAAAGATCATGCTCCTTCACAATCTGACCTTCCACCAAAAGCTTGGCTCTGAAATAGCCCGGCTCATAGTAAATGCCGGTAGCCGCACTTTGATCTCTATCTATCTCAACTGTTTTGGTAGCATCCCAACTTTGTTGAATGAGGAGACTATCAGACTTAAGATTGTCCGGTAAGCTAAAATTGAAAACCACGGTATTCGGATACTCCCGGCTTTTTACCTCACTGGAAAAGGTGAATTCGGATGAATTAATGACTACCTCCGGTCTTCGATTAGCAATCAGACTGATGATGGCCAGACAAAGCACAAAGCCCAGAGAAATATACACTCCTTTCTTGTTTGGAAGCTTGAATTTGGGACTGGAGCCCTTTCCTGACTTCAACTTGAAATCTCTCCAATTCTCGTATTTCAGGAATTGTGAGAGTGCATCGAGCGTGGTGATGCTCGGTGTTCCTTCATGCTTCACCACGCCAAAAAACCGCTTCAGCGTAGCAACACTCAAGTTAACTCCTGTGGCATCGAATATCTTCTCAGAAAGCTCATTGAACATACTGCTATGCCAGCCTTCCACTGCATTCCAGCCAAGATGCATTTCAATTTCCGACCTGAGTTTTTCTAAACCTTTCTCCATAATTCAAGAATCCGATTTTCGACCTATTCCACTGCAAAATGACTATTCATAGCCGTTTGCACAACCTTGAACGAACATGAATGAACATGCTTTTCGATGGCTTCATTCTCTCCAAGCCTTTGCCGTAAGTATGACCTATGAAAAAGCTCAAATACATATTAATCTTACAAATCGGGATAATAGCTAATGTATACGCACAGCTTATCCCTATAGATACAGCGCATTGGGACATCGCTGCCAATGCCTATATGATTGAACCTCACGGAGGGTTAAACTCTATCTATCTTCAAGCTGGCACCATGCTGCTGAAAGATCAGGAGTTCAGTAACGGCACCATCGAATTCGACATATGGTTGAAACCGGAGCAGTCTTTTCCGGGCATATACTTTCGCCTCGATGAATCAACCTTGAATGCAGAAGAGTTCTACATTCGTCCACACCTTCCTGGAAAACCCGATGCCAATCAGGTTGGGCCAATGTTTCGAGGGCTTGCGGCCTGGCAATTAAACTTCGGTCCTAAGTATTCCTTTCCTTATGAATATCACTATGATGACTGGACCCATGTGAAAATTGTAGTGCTCGATGACAAGGCACAGGTTTTCCTCGACCATAGTAAAGAACCCAATCTTTCATGGTTCCTGTTTACTGAGAATAAGTCGGGCAAAGTAGTTCTCAGAGGAGGAAATCAGACAGGAATGCATATTGCCAATATTCGGGTAAATCATGAGCGACCTCAGCTCATCAATTTCAAACCTATTGAAAGGGCTCCTATCGAAGGATTGATCGAAAATTGGGAGATCTCGGAGAAATTCGAAGAGCAGGTTTTGTCTGATCCTACTCGGTTAAGTAATACAATCAAAGACATCAAATGGCAAGGCACCTTAGGGATAGATGAAGGCACGGCAGCTAACATCAGCCGGATTCAAAAGCTCAATGATGGAAAACCCGGCAACACAGTTTTTGCCAGAGTAATCATTGAATCTGATAAGGCTCAAATGAAACGACTCGACTTTGGCTATAGCGACAGAGTAATGGCCATTCTCAACGGAAAACCGATCTACCAGGGAGATAATGGTTACCGCTCAAGAGATTATCGCTATCTGGGAACCATCGGCTTTTTTGATAGCATCTTCCTCGACCTTAAAAAAGGTAGAAATGAGCTACTTATGGCTGTTTCAGAGAGCTTTGGAGGTTGGTTAATCACCGGAAAGTTCAAAGACAGCTCGGGTCTAAAGATTACGGTTAAATAAATCGAACTCAATTTTTATCATACAACTCATTATCTTCCACCTTCAGACCTGAGGGTGGATTTTTTATGAGTGAGCAAGTAGAAATCGGCAAAGAAGTAGAAGATTGGTTGAAGAAACCGCTGGAAAATTCAGTGGAAGAAGCCTCTGAAAAGGCTAAGCAATTGATCGCAGGCTTGCAGAAACTTATGCAGTCTGATACTGCTGATAAGAAAATAATCGGTTCACTCATTGGCCGAGTGAAGAGTACAGAAAAGAACCTTCAGTCACTCGAGCCTGCTGATTGGGTGAAAATTGTTGATGGGCATTTGGCCATTGGACACAGGCCCAGCGCCAAATTGGTGGCAGACCTCAAACTTCAAAACACTACTCATTTGCTCACTCTACTTTCCGAAAGTGAAGGCAGCGAAGACATTAAAAGTCTTTGTAAAAAGTCTGACCTTGGATGGCTTTGGTTTCCAATGACATCGGCAGGCTCTCCTGCTGAAGAAAGATTGCAAGAACTAGTTGACCTCTTTAAGGAAATGGAAAGCATTCTAAAGGATGGTGGTAAAATTTATGTTCATTGCTCCGCTGGGATTCACCG
>JABXIP010000413.1 GCA_013373005.1 Cytophagia bacterium
TAAATGATTGTCATTGAGCGATACTACTTGCTGATACTGGGTCGGAATAATCACTTGTCCCTTTTCGGAAACAAAACCTCTAAGATATTTTCCATCCTGTTTTTTTGAAACGATCAGACCGCGGGCGTGTGGGCTGATTAACCCATATTCGAATTCGATAATGGTTTTCCCCTTAGAATCAATAAGTCCATAATGGGTTAAGATGGTATTGTTCTCTCGTCTTGAAGCAATGAAATTCTTTTGAAAGCTTGGAATCAGTGAGTTGAAATAGTGGTCTGTCACTTTGTGACCTTCTATATCAATTAGTGCCCATTTTTCGTTCTGCAGGGCACCTGTAACGCCATTGACTATAGAGAAACTCTTGTCAGACCAGCCCATCGCTTCAAAACTGGCCGGTATGATCACGGTATTGGTTGTGGTGTTTTTCAGCCCAACCTTACCGTTTTCAGAGAATGGCTCGAACTGATCGGCAAAAAGAATCGAACAATTGAGGGTGATAAGAACAAAAAAGAGCTGTTTAAAGAAACGCATTCGTTGAATACACGAGGAATTAGCTCGAAAGCTGTAAAATTTAGAGCATTATTGAAATGCTCTTTCTATAAAACTTAATTATTGTTTGACAGGATCCTTCTCCAGATTGAACAAATCGTTCAATACATCAATTAAGGTCTCGGCTTCCCCTCGCTGACAGGCCGCCTTCAATTGAAGCACAGGTAGCTTCATTATTTTATTGGTAATGCTTTTCGAGAACTTGTCGGCAAAGGCTTCAATTTCAGGAGAAACATTCTTCAAATGCTTTTTCAGTTCTTCCTGGCGAATTTCTTCCAGAGCATTTTTTAGTTTTTGAATAGTAGGAGACACTTCCATTTCTCTGGACCAGTCAGAAAACTCAGCCATTGATTCTGAAACTATGGCTTCTACCTGAGGTATAGCGTCTATCCTCTTCTGAACCGCCTGCGAAGTCTTGTCCTGAATCTCATCTATGTTGTAGAGACTCACTCCGGCAACCGACTCGATGGCCGGTGAGATAGATCTTGGGATAGAAAGGTCTATGAAATATTTAAGACCTGCTCTGTTAGACGAATGGATGTCATTAATGTCGATAAAGTCTTTAACCGGTAGGCTGGAAATAACAATGTCGTATTGAGAAAGCTTAGTTTTGATGTTCTCAAAAGGGGTGCTTGCTAAGCCACAATTTTGAGCAACCTCAGCCAGTTTATCTTCACTTCTGTTGGTAAGCGTAACATCGAAGCTAGATCCTGATAAATGCTTCGCCAGGTCTTCACCAATTTCTCCAACGCCAATTACTAATACCTTAGCATCAACAAAACCTTGCGCCAAAGTTTTAACCAATTCAGCGGTAGCATAAGAAACACTAGCTGCGCCATCTCTGAAGGCAGTTTCTTGCACCACACGTTTGTTGGCGAAGAATATAGTATGAAGAAGCCTATGTAAATATGGCCCGGCCATGTTGGCATCGGCCGTCAATTGATAAGCTCTTTTTATTTGGTTAATGATTTGCAAATCGCCAACCACTTGTGCTTCCAAACCCATTGAAACTCTGAATAAATATTCAGATGCCTCATCAGAATTGGTAATCGAATCGAAGTATTGAAGGTATTGAGCAGGATTCATCAAGCCTTTCTTAGTTCCGAGATATATAATAATCTCTGAACTCAGGTCTAAAGTGGAGCTATAGTAAATCTCTGTGCGGTTGCAGGTAGAAAGAACCAGCAGGTCGTTTACTTCTGCAATATGTGGGAACTCTGACAAGAATTCCTTGGCAAGGCTATCTTCGATAGAAAGAATCTCCCTAATCTCAAGGGGAACCTTTTTATAAGATAAACTAAGAACTTTAAAACCTTCTTTCATTCTTTCCGAGTCTTCACTCTTCAATACGGATGGCAAAAATAAACCCTACTAAAACCTAAAAAAAGTGATGTATGTCAGTGTTTGTTATTTAGAATAATTCTAATCAATGTTAGCCTGAGATGGTAATGTTTATAATCTAAGAATTATTTAAATTAAACAATCAATAAACACAACTATCACTCATGCATCGTTTGAATCAACTGTTTCAAAAGATTTTTAGTTTCAGTAAAACTGAAGCTAATGGAACGGTTATCTTAATTGCTTTCATTGTTTTCTTTTTGTTTGCACCAAGTCTTTATAAAATTTTCTTTGGGGTTACTTATAAGGGTTTCGAGGAAGACCAGATTATACTCGATAGTCTTGTGGCAAAGTTTAATTTTGATACTCCTTCTAATGAAAGCCCAGAAATAATTCTCAAACCCTTCAATCCCAATATGGCTACGGTTGAAGAATTGAATGCATTAGGGGTTCCTATTTTTTTATCTAAGAGAATTGAGAACTACAGAAATGCAGGAGGAAGCTTTAAGGTGAAGTCGGACTTAGCCAGTATTTATGATTTTCCGGATTCTCTGTTTCAACAGTTGAAACCTTTCATTCAATTGCCTGATAAACTGCAACCTACTGTTGCTGGCGACAAAGAAGTGTCAAAAGCTGTTAATCGCAATGCTAGGGCTAAGGTGGTGAATACAAAGCCAAGGTATGATGAAGTGGCTTTTATTATTGACATCAATAAGGCCGATAGTCTGGAGTTTCAAAAGCTGTATGGTATTGGTCCGGGCTATGCAAGACGACTGGTTTCATTTAGAGAGGCCTTAGGGGGCTATCATAGTGTAGATCAGGTTCGTGATTTATATGGAATGACAGATAGCCTTTTCTACCAGGTTAAAAGTTTCTTACATGTTGGTGATACAGTTACTTTGGAAAGTATTTCCATCAATATTGCCACATTTAAACAGCTCAATGCACATCCCTACATAAGCTATGAACTGACCAAAGAGATCTTGGCTGCCAAGAGCAAATACGGTAAATTCAAACAATTGCAAGATCTGAATCGATTGACACTGATTGATTCAGTTACAATAGCGAAATTAGGACCGTACCTGAAATTCTAATGCAGAAAATCCTTAGTGCCGAGCAGATTAGAAAGGCCGACCAGTTTACTATTCAGAATGAACCGATTGCCTCCATTGATTTAATGGAAAGAGCATCTCTGGCTTTTGTCCATGAGTTCGAACGGCTGGTACATAAGGGGCAGCACATTTTGGTGCTTTGTGGAACAGGTAATAATGGAGGAGACGGATTGGCAATTACAAGACTTCTTTTAGCAAAAGGGTATGAGGTCAAAGCCGTACTGATCAGGTTTTCACGCCAACTATCGCAAGACTGTCAGATAAATTTAGAAAGACTTAATGGTGTGGTGGAGGAGGTTTCTCCTGTTGATTTTCAACTTCCACAGTCTGAAGTTATCATCGATGCTTTATTGGGTTCCGGTCTAAATCGTCCTGTTTCTGGTGATCTAGATAAAGTGATTGAAGATATTAATTCTTCTCAGAGTCAGGTGATGTCGGTTGATATACCTTCAGGTCTCTTTGCAGATGAGGTGAATTTGGACGGTGCCATTGTGCAAGCTGATGTGACCATTACTTTCCAGCTACCTAAGCTGAGTTTTTTAATTCCTGAAACAGGGAAGTTAGTTGGTAAATGGCTTTCCGTAGATATTGGACTCAACCAGGGATACATCAATAATCGGGAAGGTGATTTCTATATTCTAGATAGTTCGGTTAAAAGTAATCTTCAACCCAGAAGGAAATTTGAACACAAAGGAAATTTTGGAAGGGTTCAGGTTGTTGCAGGTGGTTTAGGCAAAATGGGGGCAGCTTTTCTGTGCTCCAAAGCAGTGCTGAGATCAGGAGCGGGGTTACTTACTGTTCATGTGCCTGTTTGTGGTATGCAGGTTATGCAGACTTCTTTGCCAGAGGCTATGCTAACTATAGACAAAGAATCATATGTTATTTCGACAGCAAAAATTCTTCAAAATACAGAGGTGGTTTGTTTTGGTCCGGGAGTAGGTACTGGCCGGATAACTGCTGAGAACTTCCGAGCTATACTTGAGTCGGGTGTAAGGAAGCTGGTTGTGGATGCAGATGGTTTGAATATTCTGGGGGAGAACCCCGAGTTGATGGATCTTCTTCCCGAAGGAGCCATTCTTACTCCTCATGTGGTTGAATTTCATAGACTGTTTGGAGAATGCAAGAATGGACTTGAAAGACTTAGGGTGGCCCAGAATGTTGCCTTCAAAAGAAATCTATTCATCGTATTGAAAGGAGCTCATACTGCAGTGGTTTGTCCGAACCAAAAGGTTTACTTCAATAATACGGGTAACCCCGGAATGGCAACGGCTGGAAGCGGAGATGTTTTGGCAGGAATAATTACAGGTCTATTGGCTCAGGGGCTTGCTTCAGTTGAGGCAGCAACGATGGGCGTTTTCGTTCATGGAGAGGCTGGTGATTTAGCTGAAAAAACTTTTGGTCAAACCTCATTGATGGCATCAGATTTGCTGCAATATTTGCCTGAAGCGATAAGTAACGCTTAGATAAAGAGATTTATTGAAAAAAAACTTAATTTTATTAAAACCTTAAGCCCGTTAATGGGGTCTAACTAAAACATGAAGGTCTTCAGCCTAAACATATCGCACTTCAGATGGATAGCACTTTTGGTGTTTATGTTCTCTGCTTTTGCTGTTTCGGCACAGTCTAAGGCACTTGCCTCTAGCACTTCTAATAATAATGATGATAAGGTGAAGGTTGAAATCTTCCCTAACCCTACTTCAGATTTCCTAAACATTGACCTAAGTAAACTTGATCTTCAAAAACCACAATTGGAGATCAGGAGCATCATCGGGCTTAAAATGTCTATCAACGTTGAAGATAACGGTCCTAAGAAATATAAGGTTGATGTTCAGTCTTTCCCTCGTGGTTACTATTTGGTGCTGGTTAGGGATGATCGATCGAAATTCCAACAGACCGTCAGGTTTAGTAAAAAATAAAAAAGGGCTGAATTTCAGCCCTTAATTTTTTTCTTAGAATTCTGCGTTACCGGGAGTTCTAGGGAATGGAATTACATCTCTGATATTTCCAAGACCTGTTACGAAAATCATTAAACGCTCAAAACCTAGACCGAAACCACTATGCGGTACTGTTCCGTAACGTCTGGTGTCCAAGTACCATTCAAGGTCTTCTTTCGGAACCCCCATTTCATCCATCCTGTTGACCAGAACTTCAAGTCTTTCCTCTCTTTGCGAGCCACCAACAATCTCACCAATTCCTGGGAATAGAATGTCCATAGCAGCCACTGTTTTGCCATCATCGTCCATTCTCATATAGAAAGATTTGATGTCTTTAGGGTAGTTGGTAAGGATTACAGGTTTCTTAAAGTGCTTCTCTACCAAGTATCTCTCATGTTCCGATTGTAGGTCGGTTCCCCAGCCTTCAACCAGATATTGGAATTTCTTTTTCTTATTCGGATTTGAATTTCTGAGAATATCTATTGCCTCGGTATAGGTTACTCGTTCAAAGTTGTTTTCTGCTACAAAGCGAAGCTTCTCAGTGAGCGTCATTTCACTTCTCTCATTGGCTGGTTTATTCTTTTCCTCGTCTAGCAGTCTGTTCTCAAGAAATGCCAGATCATCAGCACAATGGTCTAGGGCATACTGTGTCAAATACTTGAGGAATTCCTCGGCAAGGTCCATGTTGTCTTCCAAATCATAGAAGGCCATTTCAGGTTCAATCATCCAGAATTCAGCCAAATGGCGAGTCGTGTTGGAGTTTTCAGCTCTAAAAGTGGGTCCGAAAGTGTATATCTCGCCAACAGCTGTAGCTCCCAGTTCACCTTCCAACTGACCAGAAACGGTTAGGTTGGTTTCTTTACCAAAGAAGTCTTCCGTGAAATCTACTTTTCCGTCTTCTCCTAAAGGAGGAGTATTGGCATCGAGCGTAGTTACTCTAAACATTTCGCCTGCGCCCTCTGCATCACTACCCGTAATAATAGGGGTGTGCATATAGTTGAAACCCTTGTCGTTGAAAAACTTGTGTACAGCAAATGACATGGCATGGCGCATACGCAAGACTGCACCAAAGGTGTTGGTTCTTGGTCTTAGGTGGGCAATATCCCTCAAAAACTCGAAAGAGTGTTTTTTAGGTTGAAGTGGGTATTTCTCCGGATCGGCCACTCCAAGTACTTCCAGACTTTTGGCATGTACCTCTACAGATTGCCCGGCTCCTTGCGATTCCACCAGTTGGCCATCTACTGCGATACTAGCTCCGGTAGTTACCTTCTTGAGTGTTTCCTCAGAAATGATGGCAGGATCAGCCACAATTTGAATGCTATTAATAGAAGAACCGTCATTTAGCGCAATAAAGCTTACATGCTTATTACCTCTCTTGGTTCTGACCCATCCTTTAACGTGAACATCAATACCTGTTTGCTCACTTTTTAGAAGTTCGGATATCTTGGTTCTTCTTGTTTTCATAGCTCCCGCAATCGTGTTTAAAAAGAAACGCAAAACAATGATTTTTTAAGTGGATTAACAACCTTTATGACGCTTAAAAACCGCACGGTGCTGAGTTTGAGTTCGGCAAGGGTGTCAGGAATAATTCGCTTCTGAATGGATAGAAAGAGCAATTTTAAAAATTTGCATGATTTTTGTTAAAAAGTGTTTCCTACCCCTCGAATCTCTGATACTTTCCTTTAAATTTGAGTTAAGGTCAGAAATAACAATTGAATGCAAAAACTCAGTCTTAATCAATCCTTAAGTCAGAAGCTGTCGCCCCAGCAGATTCAGTTTATTAAACTGTTGCAGGTGCCAACGGCAGAGCTCGACACGCGGGTAGAGGAGGAGCTGGAAATGAATCCGGCTCTGGAAGAAGGAAGGGAGGAACCTGAGTCATCTCAGGAGAATGATGATTTTGAAGACTCTTATGAGGATAATTCAGATGAGTTGAATGTAGATGACTACTTGGCAGAAGATGATTATGCTGGTTATAAGATGCAGGGAGATGGTAACTACAATGATGATGAGGATAGAGAAATGCCCATCGCCATGCAGGCCTCTCTAAATGATCAGCTAGAAGCTCAGCTGGGTTTTTTGGGTCTTGATGATCGTCAGGAGAAAATTGGAAAGCAGTTGTTGGGTAGCATTGAGTCGGATGGATACATCAGA
>JABXIP010000001.1 GCA_013373005.1 Cytophagia bacterium
TCTACCATACCCACAGCACCTTCTACAATTTTGTATCTGGCAGCTACTATGGCGGTAGCTTGTTGTCTTTGAAGCATGGCGCTGGCAATTTCTTCGGCATAAGCAAGGTAGCCTATTCGTGCTTCAATTACCTTGATGCCTGCAATGGCCAACCTTTCTGCCAATTCAGTTTCCAGGTCGTGGTTTACCTCTTCCATTCCGGAACGGAGTGTGATTTCACTATCGTCTTCAAAGTTGTCATAGGCATAAGTGTTGGCCAGCTTTCTTACAGCAGCATCGCTTTGCACTCTTACAAAATGAGTATAATCATTTACCTCAAAGGCTGCTTTGTAAGTCTCTTCAACTTGCCAAACAAGAATCACACTGATAAGAATTGGGTTTCCCAGTTTGTCGTTCACCTTCACTCTTTCACTATCGAAATTATGTGCTCTGAGAGAAATCTTCTTTTTGGCGTAGAAAGGATTTACCCAGAAGAAGCCGTTTTTCTTGACAGTTCCTCGGTACTCTCCAAAAAAGATGAGTACTCTGGATTGGTTAGGTTGAACCACGAAGAAGCCGGGTAGCATAAAGAAAAATACAAGGAAGAGTATTCCGAAGTATGGGCTTCGCATTAAGACCAGACCTGCGATGGCTCCAAAGAATATTAAGAAGGCAATAGCCAACATTCCGAAACCGGAGCCTGGCTTAAAGGGTTTTTCGTTTTTCATGGCATTGAATTTATAGTGATATTAAAATGATATCAAATTACAATTGAATTAACGAAGCTGAATTGAAAAAGGTTGGCTTTTGTCTGAAAAATTTTTCCCGACCAAAACATTGAGCGTAATTCAAGCATGGAACTGAATATTACCCGACCAACTCTTCTGCTGGATGAAAAGAAGATGATGACCAACTTGGATCGTATGTTGGAGAAAGCAGAACGTACAAGAACTGACCTCATTCCTCATTTTAAAACTCATCAGTCTAAGGAAGTAGCTGAAATGGTAAAAGATAGAGGAGTTAAGAGGATTACCGTTTCCTCTATGAAAATGGCCGAATATTTTGCCAACTGTGGTTGGAAAGACATTACAGTGGCTTTCCCTTTTAATCCTCTTGAAATAGAAGTGGCCAATAGGCTAAATTCTGAAGGTGTTCAGCTAACCATTCTCATATCGGATCCTGAGATCTTATCTAAGCTAGAAGGAAAGTTAGAAGGTAAAGTTCAGGTGTTAATTGAGGTTGACACAGGTTATAAGAGGTCTGGTGTGGATTCTTCGAAAACGGATGTATTTAAAGAAATCATCGCTCGAGTTTCTGCTGATTCGAGTCTGGAATTCTATGGGCTTTATTGCCACCCTGGCCATACTTATCATGCCGATAACATTGAGCAGATTCGTCAGATCTGGGCCAGCTCTATCAAACAAATGAATGTATTGAAGAATGCCCTTTTACTGCTTTCACCAGAGATGAAAATTAGAATGGGAGATACTCCTGGTTGTTCTGTGGTGGAAGATATGGAAGGCGTTGATGAGATCGGTCCTGGTAACTTTATTTTCTATGATTTGGTGATGAACTACCTGAATGTTTGTCATGAATCTGAAATTGCAGTAGCAATGGCTTGCCCTGTTGTTGCTAAGTATTCCGATAGAAACCAGATAATAATTCATGGCGGAGCGGTTCATTTTTCAAAAGATCACCTGTTCGATGAAAGCGAGCAAAAGTTCTTTGGTGAATTGGTTATTCTTGCGGAAGATGGTTGGTCATCTATCATTCCTAATGCCAAACTCACTTCTCTTTCTCAGGAGCATGGGGTTCTTACGGTGAGCGATGAGGTATTCGAAACCATTGAAATTGGCGATATATTAGGCTTTTTGCCTATTCACTCTTGTCTAACAGCCAATCTGATGGGAGCATATATGACCATTGATGGCCGTATTTACGAGCATTTGGAAAAAAATTGAACCACTGCAACATAGTTAATATTTGAGCCGTCTTACGCGCAAAGGCGAAAGCCCAAGGTCAAACTCAAACCAACAACTATGTTCAAAAATTACTTCAAAATCGCTTTGCGAAGCGTTTGGAAGGATAAGTTCTTTTCCTTTCTCAATATTTCAGGTCTCGCCATTGGTATAGCCTGTTGTTTGCTCATTGTTACATATGTGCGCTATGAGCTGAGTTACGATAAGCATTTTGCTAACCAGGAAAACATTTACCGTATCATTATTGACGGTAGTTTCAATGGTAGAGATTTTACTGGGTCTCAAAGTCCTTCACCAACGGGCGGTATTTATCGAGATCAAATTCCTGGAGTAGAAGAGCGATTAAGGCTGCGAAACACAGGGAATTGGATTGTGAAATATGAAGACAAGGTTTTCAATGAAGACCGTGTTGTTTTCTCCGATGAGACTTTCTTCGATGTTTTCAAGATCAGACTTCTTAAAGGAAATCCCAAGGAGGTATTAAATAGGAAGAACCACTTGGTGATGAGCGAGACAGTTGCTCAGAAATATTTTGGAGATGAAGATCCGGTCGGTAAAACCGTTCGATTGGATAACGATAGTGATTGGACTGTTTCTGGGGTATATGAGGATATTCCCGGTAACACTCACTTCCGATTTAATATGATCCTATCGTTCATCACTCGCGAAGATGAATACAACAGTCAGCAGTGGCTTAATCAGAATTATGATACTTATTTGGTGCTCAACGAAAATGCCGATCCTGCACAGGTTCAGGCTCAGATGAATGAGATTGCCATCGACAAAATGGGGGCTGAATTCAAGCAGTTCCTAGATATGACTTATGATCAGTTTTTGGCAGCAGGGAATAGCTTCAATTACTTTCTTCAGCCTCTTGGCGATATTCACTTGAGGTCAGATGGGTATGGAGGGTTTGAGCCTGAAGCAGACATTACCTATGTCTATATTTTCTCAGCCATAGCAGCGTTTATCCTCATTATTGCCTGTATTAATTTTATGAATTTATCTACGGCCAGAAGTGCCAACAGGGCTAAGGAAGTAGGCATCAGAAAAGTACTAGGTTCTATAAGAGGGCAACTGATAATGCAGTTCATTTCAGAGTCTGTATTAATCACTTTTATTAGCGGCTTAATCGGTTTGGCTTTGGCTATTGTGGTGATGCCTTTCTTCAACGATTTTGCCGACAGACAAATGACTTTGGGCTTTTGGGAATGCTTACCATATGTAATCGGTGGCTCATTAGCAGTTGGTGTCCTGGCGGGAGTTTACCCGGCATTTTTTCTTTCAGCTTTTGCTCCGGTTAAGGTGTTAAAGGGTAACCTTAGCATGGGCATGAAAAGTGGAGGTCTGAGAAAGGCCTTAGTTACTTTCCAGTTCTTTATTTCCATACTTCTGATCATAGGTACTTTTAGCATTCTTAATCAGCTAAGCTATATACAGAATAAGAAGTTGGGTTTTGATAAGGATAGAGTATTGTTGGTACATAATACCTATTTGCTTGGCGATAATTTTGAAGCATATAAAAACAGCATTCTCAATAATGCTAGTGTGGACAATGTAAGTGCCACCTGGTTTTTGCCAACCTACAGCAATCGTTCTTCTACTGTCTTCTTTCCCGATGCCATTATTGATCAAGACAGAGGGCAGGTTTCTCAAAACTGGCGAGTAGATGAAGATTATGCCGATGTTTTTGGCTTGAAATTGAAAGATGGAAGATTCTTCAGTGAAGACATACCCACAGATACTATGGCCATGGTTATCAATGAAAAGGCCGCCCAAGTTTATGGCATTGAGAATTTGGAGAATGCAATTATCGGGGACTTTAATGACGATGGAACAGCTTTAGATAGATATAGGGTAATAGGTATTATCGAAGATTTTCACTTTGAGTCCTTAAAAACTGAAATAGGTCCTATGGTCATGAGACTTGGTTCTCAAAGAGGTTATTTGGGTTTGAGGCTCAATGCCAGTAATTATCAGCAAGTGATAGATGAGGCAAGAGTTGCCTGGGACGAAATGGCTGCAGACCAGCCTTTTGAGTACAGCTTTCTGGATGATAGGTTTGGTAACATGTATGAGGCAGAAAATCAATTGGGTAACATATTTTCAATTTTTGCGGCTTTAGCCATAATAATAGCCTGTCTTGGCTTGTTTGGTTTGGCAGCATTCACAGCTCAACAAAAGACGAAAGAGGTAGGAATCAGAAAGGTATTGGGTGCCTCCTTGAGCCAGTTGATTTACCTGATGAGTAAAGAGGTGTCTATTTTAATCATGATTTCTTTTGTTGTGGCTGCAGCGGTTGGATGGTATGGCGTAGACCTTTGGTTGCAGTCTTTTGCCTACAGGCCACCAATAAGTATAACTGCTTTTATTTTGGCCGGAGTTAGTGCTTTGTTTATTGCCTTAGCAACCATGAGCTATCAATCAATTAAGGTAGCAACAGGAAATCCGGTAAAAGCTTTAAGGAATGAATAAGAAGAAAAGCCCGTATCAATACGGGCTTTTTAATTGGGCATTTACCGATTTATAGTGTTGGTTCACCGATTGCCAATGGCTGAACTTGCATTTATCCTCTTCATTTACAACGTCAAACTCAAACAACACCAATATGTATCGTAATTACCTCAAGGTTGCGTTTAGAAACTTATTCAGAAATAAGTTTTACTCTATTCTCAATATCTCTGGCCTTGCAATAGGCATTGCTTGCTGTATCCTTATCATGCTTTTTGTAGCTGATGAACTTAGCTACGATAAGCACTTCGAAAAGGCTGACAGAACCTATAGACTCACCATGTCTGGTGCGTTGAATGGTTCTGCTTTTGACTTAGCTGTGGTTGGCCCATCAGTAGGGCAGGCCATGCTGAATGACTACCCTGAAATCATAGAATTCGGAAGATTCAGAGAAAGTGGTTCTCCTTTTATTCGTTATGGTGAGAATATCTTTAAAGAGGAAAAGTTCGTTTGGGCCGATCACTCTATCCTGGATATTTTCGACATGGACTTGGTTTTGGGTAATCCGGAAACTGCACTGAAAGACCCGAAATCGCTTGTGATGAGCGAAACAGCAGCCAAAAAGTACTTCGGCAATGAAGATCCTATCGGTAAGTCGATTGAATTTCGTTCTTCGAAAGACTACAAAGTGACCGGAGTTTTTAAAGATCTTTCTAAAAACACACATTTTGATTTCGATGTGCTCGGTTCTATGGAAACCCTTGATGAGGCAAAACAATCCATCTGGTTAAGTATGAATTTTCAGACTTATGTAGTGCTTACGGAAGATGCCAACATACAGTCTATGATTGATAGGTTCCCTGAAATGCTTAAGCGTTATGTGGGGCCTGAAGTGAAGCAATTCATGAATATGGATTGGGAAGATATGGGAGCAACGGGTTCTGCTATGGCATTTAGCATGCAGCCACTGACTGATATTCATTTACACTCAGATTTGGAAGGGGAGTTGGATGCTAATGGAGACATTAAGTATGTGTACATTTTTTCCGCAATTGCACTGTTTATACTCCTCATTGCCTGTATCAACTTTATGAATTTGGCTACCGCACGCTCTGCACATAGGGCAAAAGAAGTCGGGGTAAGAAAAGTGCTGGGTTCGTTGAAAGCGCAACTTGTTAATCAGTTTTTAGCTGAGTCTTTATTGATTAGCTTCCTTTCGTTCCTTTTAGCTATTGGCATTGCCTATCTGGCTATTCCATTCTTCAATGACTTATCGAATAAGGATTTGAGCATTCCATTTACCGACCCTCTGTTCATAGGTGGTGTGTTTGTGGGAGTATTGACTGTTGGCTTGCTGGCTGGTAGTTATCCTGCATTCTTTCTTTCGGCTTTTCAGCCTGTGAAGGTATTGAAAGGAAGTCTGAGTGGGGGAATGAAGAGTGGGGCTTTAAGAAATGTTTTGGTTGTTATTCAGTTCTGTACTTCAATCTTTCTGGTTATCGGCACACTGGTGATTATGAATCAGTTGAACTTTATTCAGAATAAAAATCTCGGTTTCGATAGAGATCAGGTGGTAATTATCAATGACGCTTATTTAGCAGGCTCAAATGTTAAGGCGTTAAAGACTGAATTAGAGTCATTCCCTGAAGTGAAATCTGTGGCAGTTTCCGGATACTTGCCAACACCCTCGAATAACAATATGAATGTGTTCCTGAAAGGGATTGTGCCTTCACAAGATAATCAGGTACTCATGAGTAGCTGGTATGTAGACTATGATTACCTGGAGACCATGGGAATGACCGTGGCTCAGGGCCGAAACTTCTCAAAAGATTTTCCTACCGATTCATTAGGCATGATCATCAATGAGGCGGCCGTCAAGGAGTTTGGTTTCGAGAATCCGATCGGAGAAACCATTGGTAACTTCGTAGACATGCAAGGCAATATTCAGGGGATGAAGGTTGTAGGAGTAGTGAAGGACTTTCATTACAGAAGCTTAAAAGACAAAATAGGCCCCATGTGTATGATGCTGGGAGATAATGCAGGTCTAATGAGCATAAAGGTCAACACGCGAGATTATGCTGGCCTAATCTCTAAGATAGGAGATGCCTGGACAGAGATGGCTCCAAACCAACCATTCGAAACCTCATTTCTAGATGAGCGCTTTAATAGAATGTACGATGCTGAGCAACGCCTTGGAAAAATCTTTGGAGTATTTGCAGGCTTGGCTATTCTTATTGCTTGCTTGGGTCTTTTTGGTTTGGCTTCGTACACTGCTGAAAATAGAATTAAGGAAGTTGGAATTAGAAAGGTGCTGGGTGCCAGCGTTGGCCAGTTGGTTTATCTACTTTCCAAAGATATTGGTAAGCTGGTACTCATTGCATTTGTGATTGGTGCTCCATTGGCTTGGTACTTTATGAACTCTTGGTTAGCTGGATTTGAGTATAGAACTACCGTTGGTTGGTACATATTTGCCTTTACTGCTCTTGGGGCTGTGGGCATCGCATTACTCACCATGAGTTATCAGTCGCTTAAGGCGGCTACTGGAAATCCAGTGAAGGCGCTTCGCACGGAATAATTTTTCAAAGAGACTATGAATAAGAAAATCAGGGGTTTAACCTGATTTTCTTATTTCATCTCATTTTTTCGTCTTTGAGTTACAAGAAAATCACTCTAAAATTGTTAGAATAGTGATTTAGCTCCTTAAATGAAGGCCATACTAAGACTTCCGCTTATTATCTGGTTTTTCGGAACACTGTTGGTTTATTCCAGCGTTTTAGTGTCTCCCCTTTTTTTTAAGTATTCAGGAGCAATCTCCTTTGGGATACCCATCCTGATTATTCTTAATCTTATTTATTTAATTCTAGCCATTGTATTTAAATGGAAATCGGGTTTTGTGGCTTTACTTCTTCTGGTAATAGCTTACCCATTTATTAAGATCGGTATTAGCTTTTCAGGTCCTCAAGAGCCGATCAATGATACATTTAAAGTGGCCAATTACAATGTGAAATGGTTTACTGATGCCAGAGAAGACAATTATAATGATGCAATCAAATGGATAAATAGCATTGATGCAGACATATTGTGTTTTCAAGAGTTTTATCCGCTCAAAAACATTTCAGAGAGGATTGCACAACTTGGAGTATATTATATTTCTATGCACTCGAAAAGTTTCCATGTGGCTATTTTTTCCAAATTTCCTATTATTAATGATGGCTTAGTCTTTCCGGAAGGTCATTCAAACAATGTTAGGTTTGCCGACTTAAAAATTAAGGGTGACACTATTAGAGTGTACAGCGTCCACCTTGAGTCAATGGGAATTAA
>JABXIP010000096.1 GCA_013373005.1 Cytophagia bacterium
TATCCATAACAATGATCTTATTGGCATGCTGAATAGTGCTCAAACGGTGTGCAATTACTATGGAAGTTCTGTTCTTCATCAGGTTGCTAAGGGCTTCCTGAACCAACTTTTCTGATTCTGTGTCGAGTGCCGAAGTAGCCTCATCCAATATAAGTATTGGAGGGTTTTTCATAATGGCTCTGGCAATACTGAGTCGCTGTCTCTGGCCTCCGGAAAGCTTACCGCCTCTCTCACCAATGTTGGTGTGATAGCCGTGCTCAAGTTCCATTATAAAATCGTGAGCATTGGCGATTTTAGCTGCCTGAATAATGTCTTCTTCTTTTGCATCGGGCATAGCAAAAGCAATGTTTTTGGCTACGGTATCATTAAAGAGAATAGATTCTTGCGTTACAATACCCATTAAACTTCTCAAGGAATTGATTTGAACCTTGTGAATAGGAGTGCCATCGATGGAAATAATCCCTTCAGTTGGATCGTAGAAACGAGGAACAAGATCTGCCAGAGTTGACTTGCCAGCACCGGAAGACCCTACAAGCGCTACGGTTTCGCCTTTCTTTACTGTTAGATTGATGTTGCTGAGAACAGGCTCCTTTTCATAAGTGAAGCCGACATTATCAAAGCTTATTTCTTCCTTAAACTCCTCTAGGTGAACAGGATTTGGATCGTTTTCAATCTTAGGTTTTTCATCGATCAATTTGAAAACCCTTTCTGCCGAGGCCATGCCCCGTTGAATATTGCTGATACTTTGGGAAATACTTTTTGCAGGGTTGAGGATTTGACTAAATACGATTAGGTACACGAAAAGCCCCTCCCCATCCAATCCGCCAGTACTATTCGGATTGTGCAGATTGTCCAGAACCAAATTGCCTCCTACCACCAACAGGGTGGCTACCACAAT
This sequence comes from Cytophagia bacterium, assembly GCA_013373005.1. Classification (GTDB taxonomy): domain Bacteria; phylum Bacteroidota; class Bacteroidia; order Cytophagales; family Cyclobacteriaceae; genus Roseivirga. The sequence goes on from JABXIP010000096.1 coordinate 899, forward strand.
AATGCCCAAAAATTGAGAAATGGGAGAAGCTAGCTCATTTTTGCGCGACATGGACATGCTGATCTTCTTGTATTTCGAGGTTTCATCATCGAAAAGGTCGTTCACATATCCACGGGCATTGAATGCCTTAATAACCCTCATTCCGCCAAACACCTCATCCATCAGGTTCACAATTCTGGCTAGCGATTCCTGGCTTAGAATGGCCTTTTTCTTTAGTCGCTTTACAATTTCCGAAATAACCGTTCCCATTATTGGGAAGAAAACAAGGGTAAAAAGGGTCAATTTAACCGAGGTAGCAAAGAGGAAAATCAGGTAGACAATGATGGTCGCTGGTTCTCTAAAGAATACTTTGATCGAGCTGACCAGCGTTACTTCTATTTCTTGAACATCATTGGTCATGCGGGACATGATATCGCCCTTTCTTTCCCCGGCAAAAAAGCCCAAGTGCAATCCTGAAGTATTATGAAAGACCTGGTTCCTTATTTTCTGAATTACCTCCGCCCGCATATAACCCATGATCACGTTGGAGAGGTAAGTGAAAAGATTGGAAAGCAAGGCTGAAGTTCCAATGACAATACTCACATAAATGAGCATGCTATCTTTACCATAGACTTCCTTTACTTCTATCAGCTTTTGATAGAAAAGACCTTTAAAATAAGTAGCACTCAATTCAAAATCGCCAACTGCAGCCAGTTTGGCCAGTTCCTCAGGCTTTTTGGTGTCGAAAATAACCGTGAACAAAGGCTCTAGGAGGGCTAAGTTAGCTAGGCCAAAAACAATAGCCAATAAGGCAAATACAATGTATTGTGGGAAATACCTGTGGTAGGGCTTGGCAAATGAAATTATCCGACCGTATGTACTCATGCGCTAATCGGCTGGCAAGTTATGCAATTAAAAGCTTTGTTTAGAATTCGTGCTCTCTCTGAGGAAGGTTCCAACGGAGGGAAAGCATGCTAATAAAGGTATTTGACGAACGGGCATCAATCTCACTGTCTTTCTTCCTTATGATATTCTTCCAGTCTAAAAACACATTGTGCAACAGCATGTAGCTTCCGGTTAGTTCCAGATAGGTATTGGTTGTAGCCACTCCCTGCCCAACGAATACGCCAGTATTGCCGGTTCGGTTGTCGGTATCGGCTAAAACATTTCCTCCGTAATTGATTCCACCATTATCTTCTCCATATTCGGTTCGAATGAGCTTTCCTGTTACATATAGTTTAGGAAATGGCTGATACCTACCAACTAAGGCGATTTCTTTGAGGTTGGCTCCCATAGGATGGGCCATTGGGTTTCTATAGTTAGAATAACTCAGAGCGGGTCTTTCATAGGCGTAGAAATACGGCCTTGCCACATTGAACTCGGCTTGCAAGTCAAGATTGTCTATGTTGAATGCATTGAGGTATTTGGCACCTAATTGCACTCCGAATTTATTTCTCCAGTCACCTTCACCAGATCTAAGGGCACTTATCAGAAATTCATCGAGAATAAACTGGCCATAGAGCTGATATTGCTTCTTTAGGTTCAGTTTAAAATCGAAACCAACCAAGGTATTATCCGGGCTGCCTTGTTGCTGCTCAATAGATCGATAGAATATGATAGGGTTATAGTAGTTGACGTTCGCACTGTCTGCTACTACCGTTTCAAACAAACCTATTTCCAGATTGGGCAGAATACTCACATCTATTCGGTGCGAAGCCATAAACTTCTTTGGGTACTTTCCATCTCCCGGGTTTTGGCCGGCAAAAACAATGTCTTCAGTTAGTTCTGCAAAGAGGTTGGTATACTTAAATGGCCCTAGTTGGGTAGTGATTTTCCCGAAAAGCATTGGGCTGGAGAAGTCGGATAGAATCAAGGACCTCAGCCCATTTCCTATAAACTGTTTGTCGTAGCCGGTTTGGATGTTGATGCTTTTCGTGAGGTTGAAGGTGATGTAGCCACGGGCATGGAAGAAATCCCAGGTTCTGCTGTTCCCCTCGCCATCTTTCCAGAAACCTTCATTGGGGAAGGCTCTTTTCGTACGAATGAACTCATGGACATAGTCGGGGAATCTGGCCTGTGTGGTGGTGAGCATTGAGTAAAAGCCAATCTTCCCATCAATTTCACCCTGAATTTCGGCACCTCTAGTATTAGTAAACAAAATTTGATCTTCATCAGTATCCTTGCCTCCGGTAAAAGTTAGGGCCGGATTAATCCTCAATACAAAATCATCAGTTTGGTATACATAAAAGTCTGACTTTCTATCGTACATCAAATCCCACCAGCTTTTGGGGTTCTCGTTGTACTTAGATTTACTGGTATACCAATTGTCGTTCATCAGGAATTCATAATTGAACTTATCCTGAGCAGACATGCCTTCATACTCACCTTCTATATTGTTGAGAAAACGGGAAATTGTCACCCGTCTGATGGGTTTAAAGGTAGTTTGCAGCAGATTTTCCTTGCTGCTATGCATAATCTGAAACCTATCTATCAAGTGATAGTAGTCTCTATTATATGGAATGAAAGTATTCTGTGCGTGCAAGCCCAGTGATGAAAAGCCCAAAAGAAAGGCTAGGAGTAGCTTTTTCATAGTCGGAAATCAGGGTGAAGATAACATTTAGTCGGGCTATAGCGATGCGAAAAAGTCAAATCATTGATTTTTATTTAATTATAAAACATAGAAGTTTGTGAGATATTCTGAAAGTCACTACATTTGCAGTCCTTTTTGAGGGGAGAAACAATTAAGAAGCCATGAAGAAAGACATTCATCCTGATTATAACACGGTTGTATTTTACGATACTTCAAGTGAGCACAAGTTTTTAACTAAGTCAACTATGACTTCTAGTGAAACCATTGAGTGGGAAGATGGAAACACTTATCCAGTAATTAAAGTAGAAGTTTCTTCTGCTTCACACCCTTTCTACACAGGTAAGAAACTATTTGTTGATACTGCAGGACGTGTTGAGAAATTCAACAGACGTTACAAAAAGTAATCAGCTTAAAATACATAAAGTATTATTCGGAAGTCTCCATTTGTTCAGATGGAGACTTTTTTATTTTTGTGCATGGACATTGCGCTTTTCGATTCTCCCGAAATAAGAACTCAACTACTGCCCTTCACATTTACCCGTCCTGTGGCGGAAATTAGAGTGGGCATTCTTACCATCACTGAAAAGTGGACCAAAAGAGGCTTTAGCTGTGGCTTTAGTACCCAAGATTATCTTCAAACTAAGTTTCATGGAAAACAATCTGCCCTGGAGGTTAATGGAGCTCTTTGTCCAAATGCCGGTTTGGTGGATGCTGTTAAGGCATTGAAGGCTGGGGAAGAGCTTGTCTCTGGAGAAACGGTTTTGGCTCGACATACTGGTGGCGGTAAAACCATTGCTTTTTCTGGCGAGTTCACCATGATACAGCATACCTGGGATATCTTCAAAGAAAATCGAGGCGAAATCATTGCTGATTTTGAGCTGCTTACTTCAGGAAGAACTTCTCAGGAAGTTACCGATCCACACACCATTGTCTATGGTAAAGAAAATCTGTTCATTGAAGAAGGGGCCAGTATTAGGGCTGCTATTATTAATGCAGAAGGAGGCCCTGTTTATATAGGAAAGAATGCTCAAGTGCATGAAGGCTCTATTATCAGTGGTGCCTTTGCGCTATGCGAAAGTGCTCATTTGAATATGGGAGCTAAGATCAAGGGAGATACTACTATAGGGCCTTTTTCCAAGGTTGGAGGTGAAATAGGAAACTCAGTAGTCTTCGGCTATTCCAACAAAGGGCACGATGGATATATGGGTAACTCGGTGCTGGGCGAATGGTGTAACCTGGGGGCAGATACCAATACCTCTAATCTCAAGAATAACTATGCTATGGTAAAGCTTTGGGATTATGCTACTGGTAGATTTGCCAATACCGGTTTGCAGTTCTGCGGTTTAATGATGGGAGACCACTCCAAATGTGGAATCAACACCATGTTTAATACCGGAACTGTAGTGGGTGTAGGTGCTAATATCTTTGGTGCAGGCTATCCAAGAAATTTTGTTCCATCCTTTTCATGGGGTGGAGCGGCTGGTTTTGTTACCTTCCAGCTGAGAAAATTTGCAGAAGTGGCAGAGGCCGTAATGCACAGAAGAAATAAAGAATACGATCAGGTGGAACAAGATATCATTCAGCATATTTTTGATGAAACCGCTCAGTATAGAATTTGGGATAAGGCATGAGGTTTCAGGACATTCCGGGATTAGAGACTACTAAAAATCAACTTATTGAAGCTGTTAAGGGCAATCATGTGGCCCATGCTCAGCTTTTTGTTGGTGCTGAAGGTTCAGCCAATTTGGCCATGGCTCTAGCATTTTCCACCTACCTCAACTGCGAAGCTCCAACTGATTCAGATGCTTGCGGCACTTGCCCAAGCTGTGTGAAGAACAGCAAATACATTCACCCCGATGTGAATTTTATTTTTCCCTCTGCGGCTACACCAAAGTTCAAGAGAGAAGATGCCACTAGCGACAAGTTTCTGGTGGAATGGCGAAGCTTTCTAGCTCAGACGCCTTACGGCAATGTGGCTGATTGGAGTAATCACTTTGGATGGGAGAATAAGTTATTGATGATTCCCCGTCAGGAAAGCCGCAACATAGTTCGTGCGCTTTCATTGAAGTCTTTTGAAGGGAAATATAAGGTGATGATCATTTGGCAGCCGGAGCTAATGAATGCCAATGCTGCTAACGGAATTCTTAAAATTCTTGAGGAGCCACCTGAAAACACCATCTTTTTACTGGTTTCTAACGATTCCAATAAGTTGCTCACTACCATTCTTTCAAGGGCCCAGCAACTCAGAGTTCCATCATTTGATGATGAGGATGTTAAATCGGTTTTGACTGAAAAGAGTGAACTCTCTTCGGATGAAATAGACCAGATTGCTTATCGTGCGAATGGCAACCTTAGAAAGGCTCTTTCTGAAATTGATGGTGGCAGCAATGATGCCAACGACTATTTTAAAGACTGGATGAGGCAATGCTTCACCTTCAATTTTGAAAACCTGATTAAACAGGCAGATGATTTTCAGAAGCGGGGTAAGGAATTTCAGGTTGGCTTAATGGGCGTTGCAAGCAATTACATGCGAGAAACACTGCTTACCGGAGTGGATGCTACCAACATTTCCAGACTTCCTGCTCAGGAAAAGGGCTTTATAGATAAGTTTGCGAGTGTTTTTGTGCCTGAGAAAATTGCAAAAATATCTCCTCAGTTCGATGAAGCCCAATACCACATTGAGCGGAATGCCAACCCAAAAATCCTCTTCCTTGATTTATCGCTTTCCATTGCACAAATTGCGAGAGCCAAAAGCTAGTAAATGTTTAAAAGAGCGATTACCATTGGTCGGGCGGATAAAATAGATTTGCCTGATTTCGAGCTGTTTAACATAGATGCCAAGATAGATTCTGGAGCCTACACTTCTGCCATAAATTGTTCTAAGGTAAAAGTGAAAACAGTCAATGGTGAAAAGGTGCTAAGTTTCAGTATTCCGGGCAGCCGAATACATGAGAAAAGAGCCAGAAGTTTTTCAACTACAAACTTTGTTCAGAAGCGAATTAAAAGCTCGAACGGAGAAATTGAAGAGCGATATGTGGTAAAAACCCATATTGTGTTATTTGGCCATAAAATATTAACGGAATTTTCGCTTTCAGATAGAAGTAAGATGAAGTTTCCTATTCTGCTGGGGCGAAAGCTTTTAAGGCTCGGCTTTGTAGTGGATGTTAGAAAAAAGAACCTCTCATTTCAAAAAAAGAATAAAAATGAAGATAGCAGTACTCTCAAGAAATAGTCAGCTATACTCAACGCGCAGGCTAGTAGAAGCCATTCAGCAAAAGGGTCATCAGGCCTTGGTAATCGATCACTTGAAGTGTGACCTTACCATTGAAGAAACAGGCCCGAAAGTGTATTATCACGGTGAGGAGCTCACAGATATCGATGCTGTTATTCCA
>JABXIP010000466.1 GCA_013373005.1 Cytophagia bacterium
ATAACCACTTGAGGTCGGCTGATTTTTTCGATGTTGTAAACCATCCAAAATTGACCTTTGAGAGCACTTCTTTCAAAAAGACAGGGGAAGGCAGCTATGAGGTTGTAGGAAATTTGACCATGCGTGGAAATACTGAGCAGGTTACTTTGTATGCTACACATATTGGCTCAACCAAAACCAGAAATGGTAAAGACCTTGTAGGTTTCCGATTGAAGGGTGAAGTGAACAGAAACGATTTCGGTGTTTCTGGAGCAGGCGGCTCTGTTGCACCAACTATTGAGATAGAGTGTAATATTGAAATGGCTGTTCAATAGGACTTATCATTCATTAAAATATTAGAAAGGCTGCTTATTGATTAGGCAGCCTTTTTTCATATTTTCAATAGAGAAATGAATGCATAATGAGTAGAAACGCGCAATATTGGATAGAAAAACTCAATCTGCAGCAACACCCGGAGGGTGGGTATTTTGCAGAGACTTATCGCTCGAAAGACAGGCTCCACGAGTCGAAATTACCAGATAGGTATAGGTCGCCCAGAGTTTTTGGCACCTCTATTTACTTTTTGTTGACCACAGATAGCGTTTCCAACTTCCATCGGTTGAATTCTGATGAGATCTGGCACTTTCATTTTGGCGGAACCGCCAAGGTTCATTTTATAGATAAAGCGGGAAATCATTCTGAGCATTTATTAGGCCCTGATTTTGAAGCTGGACAACAGCTTCAGTTAATTATTCCCAGAGGTACTTGGTTCGCTGCAGAGGTGATTGAAGGCGATTACATTCTTTTAGGCTGCACCGTAGCGCTCGGATTTGAGTTTGAAGATTTTGAATTGGCCGATCGCACCGAGCTATCATCCGTTTATCCGCAGCACCAAACTCTGATTGAGCGCTTCACGAATAACTAAGGGTAGCTCAAAGGTCGAGTTAGCATAAAACCCAAAATCAGAATATGCTTTTATCAACAACTAACACCATCGATGGTCATACCATCAACACCTATCATGGGGTGGTTACCGGAGAAGCCATTATCGGTGCCAACCTTTTCAAAGACATTTTCGCAAGTATTACCGACTTGGTCGGTGGTCGTTCAGGAACCTATGAACGGGTGCTTCGCGAAGCAAAAGATAATGCATTAAAAGAATTGGAATATAACGCTCGCAATATGGGCGCAAATGCTGTAGTGGGCATCGATTTGGATTATGAAACAATTGGTCACAATGGTAGCATGCTGATGGTTACGGCAAGCGGCACAGCTGTGACTTATTAAGAAACTTGGGACTATAGTCTAGTAAGAACAAGTGTTTTCTATCTGTAAGCCATCCTGAAAAGGATGGCTTTTTTATTGGGTCTTTAAGGTAAAGAAATCGCCTTTTGCCGATGGATTAACTTCCAACACATTAGCCAATACCAATCTGATAAGTGTTCTGGAGGCCTTGAATTTTGATATGCTCACCGCAGAAGCAAATTCTTCTAGGGTAATTTTATTGTGTTGATCAAGGTATTCAAGTAATGCTTTTTCCTTTTCTCCATAGGTAAACTGAATGTCTTTGTTCTTTAGCCTGCGTTGAATAATCTCTCTTATCTCCCTGCTTGCCTGAATACTTTCATCCCTGTAGCGCACATAGGCAGTACCCCTTCTGGTTGTTGGATTTTCCTTGACAAAGTGCGGTTTCCTTTGGCTTTCATCAACCTTGAAAATGGCAATTCCCTTTTTGTCAGTCAGGTGAAGATATTCTAAGGAATAGTTGAGTTTTGGTCTTATTAGCTCTTGAATGGCCTTCTCAAGTAGAAAGGCCTCTCCTTCAATATCTCGGGTACCACTTGGTTCGCCATTGTCATCCACACCTAGTAACAGTTGCCCTCCATGAGTGTTGGCAAAGGCTACCAGCTCCTTTACAATCTTCTCCGGGTGGTTGGCCTTTTTCTTGAATTCGAGGGTTTGGCCTTCACCTTTTCTGCTTAATACTTGAAGTTCCTTTAACGTCAATTCTAAAAGATTCTACTTATGAGTTTTGGTTCTCCTTGATACTTAGTAATTTATGTTTTTTGCTATTCAAAAACCTTTCTAATGAAAAAAGAAAACCTACTTTTTGCACTTATACTTTTGGCTTTTTTTGGTTGCCAGAGCAAACCTAGTAATGAATTGTCATTAATCATCAAGTTCGATGGTGCCGACCCTGAAAAAGAGTACTCCATTAGGCTTACCTCCAATTATATGGTAGAGTCTTCTACCAAATTTAAGTTTGGAGAAGGTAAAACCGAACACAAGGTGATGGTACCCTTGGATGCACCTAAAATGTTCACTTTGAGTGGTGATTTCTATAAAACGTTTTATGGAGAACCGGGGCAAGAGCTGGTGGTTCAGGTTGATAAAGAAGGTGATGAATTCAGCTACAGCTATGAAGGTTCAGGAGCTCATGCCATGCAGGCTCTAGAAGAATTTGCTTCTTTAGAGGAGGAGTTCGAGGAGCAAGCTGCAGAGTTAGATTATGGAGTTTACTCAATGCCCTGGGAAGAGTTTTCAGCGGGAATTGATAGGGTTCGAGAACAAAAGGAGAAGGTTTTATTAGAGGCTGATGGGGTTTCACAAAACTTTGAGCAAGTGATGAAAGCCGATATTTGGGTTGACTATGTAAATCAGATAAGTTCTTTTCAATCTTACTACAATTATAGAATAAAGAAGGAGGAAGATCCCGAGTTTGAAAGTGAAATACTGGATAGTAGATATGAGAAGGCCTTTGCTTTTGGCACTGAGGCATTGGGTTCAATGTCTTTCTCCAGTATGATTACGGGTTATGTTACGAAAGATGCTTCTGACCTGGCCACTGAGGAGGTGCCATGGTATTCCATCCCTGAAAACTGGGTAACACTTTACGAAAGAACAAAAGAGGACAGCTCTGTTCCTACTGCTTTCAAGGAAGTAATGCTAGGCAATTATGTGAGTCAACTGCTCATGTCGCTTGGTGTAGATGGTGCCTGGGAGATAAAAGAAGAGTTTATGAATGACTATCCTGAGTCTGGTGAGACCGATATTATTAAATCGCTTTATGCTTCTTGGGAGCCTTTAAAACAAGGCAAACCGGCACCAGATTTCACATATTCCTCTATTGATAATGAGCTAGTTTCTCTCAGTGACTTCAAAGGTAAGGTGGTTTATATCGATGTTTGGGCTACTTGGTGCGGACCATGTATTGCAGAGTTTCCCAGTATGAAGAAATTGAAAGAACGATTGAAAGATGCAGATGATGTGGTTTGGCTTTATGTGTCCATTGATGACGCTGACGTGAAGGAGAAGTGGGAGAAGGATGTAGAAAAATATGAGATTCAGGAAGGGGTGAACCTTTTTGGTGGAGAGGGTTGGGAAACCTCTATTACAGATCTTTACAAAATAAATGGTATTCCGAGGTATCTTCTTATCGATAAGGATGGTATGATTCATAATGCTCAGGCTCAAAGACCATCTTCAGGAGATTTGATTTACAATGAAATACAAAAGCTGAGGGGAGTTAGCCTTGAGGAGACTCTGAGTATGAAGTAGTGAACAAATGCACAAAAAATTAAGGGGCTAATGCCCCTTTTTTATTGATCATCATCATCTTCAAAGTCAAAGTCTGGCATAGAAAACATACTGCTCAGAAGGTCTTTGAAGCGCGTTCCGGTATCCAATGCCGACTTGCTCAACTTACTGTATTCCGCCAATCCATGGAGAACAAATTCCATTAAGAAGAGCTTCTCGTGTTTGCTTACTTTCTTATGGTGCTTGGCAACCAAATCTTCTAAACCCGGTACCGCATGTAATGCCTTTTCATATTGCTCATTACTCAGGTCGTGGATGAGGTCTAAAGTGTAGCCTTCGCCAAACCAATCGGTAATGCTCTTATACTCGTTCTCTTTTTTCTCTTTCGATTTGTCATCTGGTTTTGGAAAGTAATCTGCGAAAAGGGTTCGAACTGCTTTACCCACTAAATTATGAGCTACAATTCCTGCGCCTTCCTGCTCACCTTCATAAACCAATTCTACTTTTCCCGTGATGGCCGGAATGATACCAATAAAGTCAGAAACACGAATGTAAGTTTGCGATTCACCATTCACCAAAGCGCGTCTTTCAGCTGCGCTAATTAGGTTCTCGTAAGCAGAAATGGTGAGTCGAGCAGACACTCCACTTTTTTCATCTACATATTCACTGTCTCTGGCTTCAATAGCCACTTGTTCAATAAGGTCCTGAGCCAACTCATTGACCACAACAAGATCCTTTTGAGGTTCTTTGATCTTGGCCTCTTGTACAGTAATCTGCTTGCTGATCTCTCTAGTTTTAGGGTAGTGGGTGATGATCTGGCTATCAATTCTATCCTTCAGCGGAGTTACTATGCTACCACGGTTCGTATAGTCTTCAGGGTTAGCGGTGAACACAAACTGGATGTCCAACGGAAGTCTCAACTTGAAGCCTCTGATCTGAATATCTCCTTCTTGCAGAATGTTGAAAAGTGCAACCTGAATTCTGGCTTGCAGATCTGGGAGCTCATTGATTACGAAAATGCTTCTGTGAGAGCGAGGAACGAGTCCATAATGAATCACCCTTTCATCTGAATAAGGCAACTTCAAAGAGGCTGCTTTAATAGGGTCTACATCACCAATTAAATCGGCAATAGATACATCTGGTGTTGCCAGCTTTTCAGCATATCTCTCAGACCGATGAAGCCAGCTGATCTCGGTCTGATCTCCATGATGAACAATCTGGTCGTGTCCGAAACGAGAGATTGGCTGCAAAGGGTCATCATTAAGGTTAGAACCTTTAATGATGGGAATATATTCATCCAATAGCTCAGTCATCTGTCTGGCTATTCTGGTTTTGGCCTGGCCTCTCAATCCCAACAGGTTCATGTTGTGCATGGAAAGTATAGCTCTCTCTATATCAGGAATGACGGTGTCTTCATAACCCCAAATTCCTTCAAAGGTTGGTTCTTTCTTTTTGAGTTTGCTGATCAGGTTATCACGCAATTCCTGCTTTACAGATTTGCTCTGATAACCGGAAGCCTTGAGTTCGCCCAGTGTTTTTATTTTCAATAATTGATCTGAAGTCAATTGATCGTATGTCATGTTAGAAGTTTTTTCTACGGTTGCGTTTATAGTCTTCGAAAATAAGGTGCCCTAATCCTTTAAGGCTGCTATAGTATGCGTTGCCATTATTGGCTTTTGTAAATTCTTTCACAAACTCCTTCAGGTATGGGTCTGAAGCAATCATAAAAGTAGTTACCGGAATGTGAAGCCGCCTGCATTGGGTGGCCAGATTTAAAGTTTTATTTAGAATTTTTGGGTCTAGCCCAAAAGCATTTTTGTAATACTTAATGCCCACTTTCATACAAGTTGGCTTGCCATCGGTAATCATAA
>JABXIP010000352.1 GCA_013373005.1 Cytophagia bacterium
CAAAACTCAAAGCATCAATGACATTGCATGGATCGTAGGCCATTGGCAGAGAACCAATGTAAGACCCGGTACTACAGCTTATGAATTCTGGGAGAAATCTTCGGAAAAGCTTCTTACTGGTATTGGCTTCAGCATGAAAGGTTCTGACACTACCTTCATTGAAAAGCTTAAAATTGAATTAAAGGATGGTACTCTATACTATGTTGCCGATGTACGTGAGAATGCGGAACCTGTCTATTTCAAGTTTACCGAGATTCATGACAATGGATTTGTGAGCGAAAACCCCGAGCATGACTTCCCAAAAATGATCAGCTATGAATTGAAAGACGGAGTAATGACCGCTGTCATTTCTGATGGTGGTGAGAAGAAGATGGGGTTTGTGTTTAAAAGGAAGGATTGAAAGTAAATCTCAAATGGCAAGCTCCAAATTCCAAAAATTGTGGCCATTCTAAATCCCGCTCAGAGTCTCCTAAAAGGGACTCTGAGTAGAATTTATATCACCATCAGAGTCCTCTGCGAGAGACTCTGATGGTGATATAAATTGGAATTTGGTGCTTGTCTTTTGGAATTTCCTGCTTTACTCTACTCTCAAAGCATTGACAGGATTAATTCTTGATGCCCTAACAGCGTGATAAGCAATAACCACCAGCATCAGCAAGAATGACAATAATCCACTGACTAGGAAAACCACAATGCCTATATCAATTCTATAAGCAAAGTCGCTCAACCACTGATTCATAATATACCATGTAATTGGAATGGAAATGATGAAGGCAATGATGAGTTGTAAGCCAAACTGACGAATTAGAATATTCATAATGGTCATTGGTGAAGCCCCCAGCACCTTGCGAATTCCTATTTCCTTCACCCTGGTATTAACCACCAAAATGGTAAGCCCTAAAAGACCAAAAGAGGCAATTAAAATGCTGATGATAGTGGCAACTCCTGCAATCTTATTTACCCTAGCCTCGTCTTCATACATGAGTCTGATGCGCTCATCTACAAAATCAAAACTGAGTTCTTCATTTGGAAAAGTCTCGGCCCATACCTTTTCAAGAATGGCCTGAACACCTAGCAAATTCTTGCCATTGTATTGAAAGAATACTTTAGGAATTGGGTTGTTCGCAATGCTAATATCACTGATTCCCTGTAATATTGGTTCTCCGTTCTGAGCAATAACCAAAGGTCCGACATCTGTATGTAAAGATTCAAAATTGAAATCTTCTGTCACCCCAATAATGCTATGTTGACCAAACTCATCACCCGGTAGCTTCTTGCCTATCGGATCTTCAGAGCCAAAGAAATACTCAGCTGCAGTTTCATTGATGATGATGGACTCTCTTTTGTCAATCTCCAGATCAGGGTCAAAATCTCGACCACTTACCATTTTAATATTGAACCCAGAAATGAAGTTTGCATCGGTCAATTCAAGATTAAACTGTCTAAACTGTCCATTTCTATCACTGAAGCCTACGCTGGTCCATCCAGAAGAACCGAACATATGTGATGCAGCCCCCAGGTGAGTGATTTCAGGATATTGTTCCAAACTTGCTTTGATCAACTCTCCGTTTTCAAACCCACTATTAATCCGTTCAAACATGCCCGAAACACCTTCTTTGGAATACATGGATACATAGACCATGGCTTTCTTATTGAATCCAGCATCAGAGTTTTGCAGATAGCTCAATTGCTGCCTCATAACCAATGAACCGGAAATGAGGAAAATAGTCAGCAATAGCTGAAATACGACCAATGACTTTCTAAAGAAACCAGCACTTCTTCCGCCTGACTTACCTCCTCTGATGATTGCGATTAGCTTGAGGTTAGACAGCACAAAAGCCGGATACAACCCTGTAGCAATACCAACGAGGAAAACTATAGCCAAGTAAATTCCAATGCTCTGAGCATCAACAGGAATCTTAATCTGAGTTCCCGCCAGCTGATTAAAAGTGGGTAAAAGTAAATGGGCCAAACCAACACCCACAAGGGTGGCACAAGCCGTAATCAGAATGCTCTCAGATAAATACTGCCAAATAAGCCCTCCTTTTTGTGCACCAACAACCTTTCTGATTCCAACTTCTCTTGCCCGCTTAATCGACTGACCAGTCGAAAGTGTGGTATAGTTAATGCAAGCCATAATCAGTACTAGCAATCCAATAGTAGCCAGCACATAAACATAGTTAGGGTTTCCAACCGGATAACTAGCTGCAGGAAAATCTGGATTCAAATGGATATCTTCTAAAGGTTGTATACCCAAAACATATTGCCCTTCTTCTACCTGATCACCTAAAACCTGGTTGATCATTTCAGGGAATTTAGCTTCGACTGCCGCCTGCGAGGTATTTTCTTTTATCAGCACAAAGGTCTCCGGACTAATATTGAACCATGCTTGCAATGCTCTAGGATTATAGAAGCGCTCCATGTCTTCGGTAGAAATAATCATGTTCATCTGAAAGCCGGTATTTCTAGGCATATCGGCCATAACAGCTGAGACATTATACGCGATTTTCTCATTGTTAACCTGAACCGTTAGGGTCTTGCCAACTGGTTCCTCTTCACCAAAATACTTCATTGCATATGCCTCAGAAATAACTATATCGTTACGGCCTAAGGGTTTGGCTTTATTTCCTTTGAGGATATCAAAAGTGAATACATCGAAGAAATTTGGGCTAACAAATGCTACCCTTTCATTGATTCTATTTTCTCCTTCGCCCACCAGATAATTGGCATAATTGACTTGAGTAGTTGCCTCTACTTCAGGTATGTTCTCCTCCAATGCTGGGGCTAGAGGAAGTGGCGATGAAGTATAGAAAAACCGCTGTCCTTCTCCATAGTCTTCTTCGGTCCAGGTACGGTAAATTCGGTCTCCCTTTTCGTGAAACTTATCGAAGCTCAATTCCTGACTTACATAAAGAGAAATAAGAATAAAGCAGGCCATCCCTATGGCAATGCTGCCTACATTTAACAGGGTATTTGTCTTCTGCTTCCACAGCACTCTGGCTGCAATTTTGAAATTGTTTCTTGTCATTTGAACAATATTTGAGTTTGACTTTTTGATTCTTTTAATATTAGATAACCTAAGAAAGCGCAGCACATCCCAATAGAACATCACCCTGGCTTTCAATAAGTTATACTCAGCCCTACGGTCAAAAAGCTCAAATACATCACCTTGTATCTCTTCCAGATACTGAGGTTTACAGTAGAGCTTCAAAAACCAATCGGCTATTTTGGGTGGTGATATTTTCCGTTTACTGCTCACGATTGACCAAAAGAGATATCCGGAATTCTGTTGTACAATTTAGAACGCATGCTTTGCGCCTCATCTAGGGCCTTTTTTCCAAATACTGTCAACTCGAAGTAGCGCTTTCGTCTCCCTCCTCTTTCGTTGGTGGCCCCTCCCATTTTGCTTTTCACAAAACCTTTCTCATCAAGTCTACGCATAGCAGAATGTATGGCAGAAATATTAACAGACCTGCCTGTCTCCCTTTTTATTTCATCCATTACAGCCACACCGTATGCTTCGGGGTAAAGTGCTCCCACAGTGAGCAAAACGAGTTCTTCGAATTCGCCAAGGTATGTTCCTTTCATAATCGTGTAGTATTAGTTACACAAATATAAAAGAAATATTTATTTCATATTTGTACAACTAATTAACATAGGTTCACAGAATGATGGAATTGAGTTGTTAGAATATTGGAGTGAGTTGTAAATCTCCCATGAATTTGTGACACCTAAGGAATTGTAATAAATTTTAGAGATCAACCATAAAACACTGAAATGCTAAGAGTCCGAATAAGCAAAAGCTTGGATGATGATGCTTTAATTCAAGGTATAAGAAAGGGCCGTAAAAGAACCCTTCTTCATATCTACAAAAAGTACTATCCCGATATTAGAAGTCACATTCTTAAAAATTCCGGGTCGGAAAATGATGCTCAGGATGTTTTTCAAGATGCCATGATGGCAATTTTTCAAAATATTACAAACAAGGATTTCGAACTGACATGCCAATACAAAACCTATTTACATGCTGTGAGCAGTAACATCTGGAGAAAGAAACTCAGAAACTCTAAAGACAAAGATTTTATTGAATATGAGGATGCCTCCCATCTCGCACAAGAAGAAATAGATGATGCTGTACTTACCCTCGAGAGATATCAATTCTACCAGGAGAAATTCAAAGAGCTGAGTGAAAAATGCCAGCAGATTCTAAAAATGTATCTGAGTGGAGTGCACATGAAGAATATTGCAGAGCACTTCGGTTTTGCAAGTGTTTCCCAAACCCAAAAGACAAAGTCCACATGCAACGAGAATCTGATTAAATTGATAGAGAAAGACCCAGAATATCAAACACTGATTGGCTATGAATAAAGAAGAAAGAGCTGATTTAATTGATAAGTTCCTGACTAATCAATTAGAAGATCTTGAGCTTGCCAGATTTCAGGCCATGTTGGATTCGGATCCAGAATTAAAAAAATCGCTAAGATTAGAGCTAGAGTTGAGGCAGGCTCTTAATGAAAAGAGTGATTTCAACCTCTTCAAAAAGCTCTTAGGCG
This sequence comes from Cytophagia bacterium, assembly GCA_013373005.1. GTDB lineage: Bacteria > Bacteroidota > Bacteroidia > Cytophagales > Cyclobacteriaceae > Roseivirga. The sequence goes on from JABXIP010000352.1 coordinate 4,554, forward strand.
ATACTCACCATGAATATTTCGAAGAATCGAAATCTATGAGGTTCATAGTCTGGAAAATGACAGCTGCTGTTCTAATAATTGCAGCGTTCTCTTTTCTTCTCTGGAGGAATTCGGTCACTGGATCTCCTTCTTACATTTATGACAAGTACTTTGAGCCCTATGAGGCTCCTGTTAACCTGCGAGGTGCTGATATTGCCGGAATGGATGATAATTTTATGCTTGGGTTGATTAAATATGATAAGCAAGAGTATACTGGAGCCATTACTCTTTTCCAAAAGGCTTACGAAAAGGACTACCTGAATTACACAGCTCGATTCCTAACAGCTATGGCTTACATGATCCAGAAAGATTTCACTAAGGCCGAACCCATTCTAAAAGAATTATCTGAAGATGATTCTCACCTGTTTCAGGATCAGGCCAGGTGGTATTTAGGTTTATTGTACCTGACAGATGAAGACGAAACAAACAATGAGAAAGCCCAGAAAGTCTGGGATGATATTGAAAATAAAGATATTCTGAATAAAACCGAAGAGCTCATTTGATCAATCAAGGCCTGACTTGAAGTCAGACCTTGACTGTTTAAACTACTCACTCCTTAAGGAATTCACCGGATTAGAATTAGCCGCTCTCAAGGCTCTATAACTTATGGTTAGCAAGGCAATTAGCAAGGTTCCTAAACCTGCAATGGCAAAAACGCCAACTCCTACTCCCACTCTATATTGGAAGTTATCTAACCAGTTATTCATCATCCAATAGGCTATTGGGGAAGCGATGATAAAGGCCAGTAATATCTGCTTGGTAAAGGACCCTGAAAGGATAGCGAAAATACGCCATTCGCTTGCTCCTAAAACCTTACGGATACCTAGCTCCTTCATTCTCTTTTGAATGGTGAAAGAGGCCAGCCCGAAAAGACCTAAACACGCCACGAACAAACTCAAACTCGCTCCAATATTAAAGATTACTTTGGCCTGACTTTCCTGCTCATAGAACAGAGCTAATTGCTCATCCAGGAAATGATATTCCATTACGGTTCGGTTGTCGAACTTCTGATGTACCAAATTGGCTGCCTCAACAAGTTGCGCAGTATTCCCACTATATTTCAAGACGAAATAATCAATAACAGCAGCAGGATGATTCCAGGCACCTATTACCAAAGGTTGAATTGATGAATGGAGCGACTGAAAATGAAAGTCTTCCATCACTCCCTGAATGATATAAGAACCTCTTCCTAATCTCGTGTCTATCTCAACAGTTTTACCCAGTGGATCTTCAATACCAAAACGTTCTATAAAAGCCTGATTTACCATTATTTTGGTGCTATCACCCGAGTCATTCCCTTCAAAGAACTCACCGTCCGCAAGCTTAAAATCAAAAACATCAAGTGAATGTGGGTCGAAGGTCATGAGATATACCTCTGCCGAATCTAAATTCTGCCCATCTCTCACCAAAACATCTACTTCATTGATGTTCTTCCATTCTCCAGGCACCCTAGAAACAACCGCAACATCCTCTACACCAGGAATCTGGTTGAACTCATTCCTCATGGCTTTAAAAACAGGCCTTACCGCACCGTTGTTAATATCGATTACCATCAGGTTTTCTTCATTAAACCCGAGGTTCTTTTCACTGATGTATCTCATCTGGTTGGAAACCACCAAGGTTGAAATGATCATGAATATGCCCAAAACGAACTGTAAAATAACCAGGCCTTCTCTCAGCTTGATACCTCCACCAGACAGCTTCTCTCCTTTGAGAATGCTAACCGTCTTAATTCTAGTCATGAAGAATGCCGGATATATACCAGAGATGAATGCTACTAATATAGTAACCCCAAGCAGCAGCGGTAAATAGTCTCCCAACGTAGACCAACTGAACTCAAAACTCTTACCTGTTAACTCATTGAAATAAGGCATTATCAGGTCCAAAGCACCAATGGTAATAAGCATTGCCATGATGGAAATGACTAAAGACTCAGTTAAAAACTGGATTATCAATTGTGATTTAACCGCACCAACTACTTTTCTAATTCCAATCTCCTTGGCTCTAAATACCGCCTTAGAGGTCGACAAGTTCATATAATTGATGGAAGCAATAAACAGTAAGAAAACCGAGATCAAGGTAAAGGTTACTACATAGCTGTAAACACCCTTATTTTCTGCCAAATCTCTTTCTAAATCTGCAGAATTGAAGTGAATGTCTGTTAAAGGTTGAAGACCAAAATCGACCATATTGGCGAATTGCTCAGGCACCTGTTCTTCCATCCATTGTGAAGCTTTGGCCTGGAATTCTGAAATATCGGTTCCCTTCCTTAGTAGTATATAGCTGCTGAACGATGCAGAGGTCAAAGAGTTTACTTCCTGATCCCACCGAGCAATTCCGGCAAAAGACGGAGACAGTATAAAATCTATCTGTAAATGACCATTGGAAGGCATATCCTCCATTACCGCAACAATTTCCATCTGGCCAATGGCAGCGGTTTCTACAATAGTTCCAACTACATCAGCCTTCCCAAAAAGAGCTATGGCTTTCGATTCACTGATAACAAGTTGTTTGGGTTCGCTTAAAAGCCCTTCTCTTCTTCCGCTGATTAATGGGAAATCGAAGATTTGGAAGAAGTTTTCATCTGCAATAATGTACGCTCTTTCAGTTACTGGTTCTCCATCTATGGTCATATTGAACTGCCCGCCAAAAAACTGGCTAATAGTAGTTTGTGCCTCTACTTCGGGAAAAGCCTCCACCATCTCATTGGCCATTCTCGCGGAGTTGCTAGCGTATGACCTTGGTTCTGGCAGATCCGTTCTGGTAAGTATTGGACGCAGGATTCTGTTCCTGTTCTCATGTAAAGATTCGAATGAAGTTTCTTCCTGCACATAATTCAGTAAGAGAACCGAACCCGAAATACCAATGGCCAGGCCAATGATATTGATAAAAGCATATGCCTTGTTTTTCCAAAGGGTTCTAAAAGCAATTTTGAAGTAGTTTTTGAACATGTTGTTGATTTATTGACCTTATTCTGCTCTTAAAGTTTTTACCGGGTTGGCGAGAGCCGCTTTTATAGCCTGAACGCTAACTGTCAGTATAATAATGGATAGTACAAGAACCCCTGCTATCAGGAAGCCGCTTGCACCAATCTGAATATGATAAGCGAAGTTCTCCAGCCACTGCCTCATGAAGAAATAAACCAATGGTACCGCAACCAAAACCCCTATCGCAAAAATCTGTACAAAACGTTGGTTGACCAGCCAAACCAGGGATCCAATCTGTGCGCCCAGTACTTTCCTCACCCCAATCTCCTTGATTCTTCTTTCGATAGTGTAGGCTGTCATTCCATACAATCCGAGGCAAGAAATGACAATCGAAATGATGGCAAAAACCTCTATAGCCGACTGAACTCTATGCTCATCATCGTAATAGGCATCTATATTATCTTCCAGAAACATATAGCCAAACGGATACTCAGCATCTATCTCTTCCCAGATATTTCTGGCGTATTCCACCACTTCGGCTCCTTTTCCTGGCATTATTCTCACCGACATAAACCAATTGGAATAAGGATGAATGAGGAAAAGAGCGGGCTTTACCTTGTTGTGAATAGATTGGAATTTAAAGTCTTCAACTACTCCAATAATAGGTTTTGCCTGAGATTTCGGGCCGTAGAGTCTAACCTTCTGACCAATAGGATTTTCCAGCCCTAAAGACTCTACAAAAGCCTGATTCACTAATACAGAGGTACTATCTGTGCTCAGTTCAGGATTGAAATTTCGACCCTCAACAATGGCCAAATCATAAATATCCAGAAAATCCATTTGAGTGGTGAAGTATGTAGCCAGTGTGCCTTCGTCATCATTCAAACCTTCAGCAGTTACATAACCTGAATTGTTGGTATACTGAAAGCCGATCACATCCATAGAACTAGCCACCCCTAATACATTCGGATTTCTGACTAGTTCATTTTTATAGGTCTGCAGATTTTGATTTACCTTTTCGGAGTTGTTAGGAATAATGAGTACATCTTCCTTATTGAAACCTAAATCGAGTTGGTTGATATAGATGGTTTGCTTCATCACCAAAACCACCGAACTAATGAGCATCATGGTGAGCATAATCTGAAGTCCAACGAGAAAAGCTCTCACTTTCCCGGTCTTGAATCTTCCTGAACCGCTATGAGAATTAAATGCCTCTGAGGGCTTGAAGCCACTCATAATAATGGCCGGATATAGGCCTGAGAGTATACTTACCCCCACCAATAAAACAACCAACAGCTGCAAGTAAAATGCATTGTCCAACAAGCTAATGGTATCCGACTTGCCCATGAGCACCTGAAATCTTGGCAGCAATAAATCGGTCAGCAATACAGACAGGAGAATAGCCATAAAACTGACCATAAAAGCCTCTCCAATGAACTGAACCACCAATTGCTTCTTATAGGCACCGAATACTTTTCTCACACCTATTTCACGTCTTCTGTTGAGCGCCTTGGCCGTTGCAGCATTGATGTAATTCATACAGGCTACAATGAGAATAAAGAAGCCAATAGCACCCAAAACCAAAGTATTTTGCTTGTTTCCTTTATTGAAATTCTCATCGAAAGTCACATGGCCAGAACCAAAATAGATATCATAAATAGATTGAAAGGTATAACTCTCACGATCTAATGACTCAAGGGTAGCGGGGTCATCTTTATAGTAATTGAGGTAGAAATCCTTGACTCCAGCGGCCACTTGTGCAGGATCAACATTTTCGGCCAATTTGTAATACCCATAAATAGACCTTTTGTAGCCTCCCCTCATAATTTCATTTCCGTTATCATCAGTCAATTCAAAAGGGAGTAGAAACTCAAAGTTGAAATGAGATTGCTTAGGATCTTCCATAACTCCTGTCACCTGAAGTGAAAAGATATAATTACCGATGAACTTAATGGTCTCTCCCATAGGGTTCTGATCTCCGAAAATCCGTTTCGCAGCCGATTTAGTGATCACCAAACCTTTTGGATCTGCTAAAGCATTTTGAGGATTACCCTGAAGAAGATTGAAGGAGAAATAGTCGAAGAAGTCGCTCTCAGCAAACATCATTTGTCGCGACTTAAACTTCACGTCTTTGTAAATTACAGCTAGTGGTCCAGCGCCAAAGTCGCGGAGCATGATCTTGTCTTCGATTCCAGCAACATTCTGCTCAATCTGGTCAAGCACATCAATGCTCACAATTCCGGCAGTTCTTGAAGCTCCGCTCCCTGTTTGCTCATTGTAGAGAAAACGAAATGACTCTTTTTCATGAAACTGATCATAATTCAACTCAGCATTGAAATACAAGGCTATAATTGAAAAACAGGTGATGCCTATGGTTAGGCCAAAAATATTGAGAGAAGAGTAGACCTTATGTCTTACCAAATTCCTTAAAGCTGTGACTATGTAATTTTTAAACATACGACTGTTTTTGAATCAATCTTCATTGACCAAGATAATACCAAAAGCCCTAACCACTGAATATCAATTCGTTACAACCATTCAATCTTGCGTATTACCAGATAAATGTCCAAGCTTAAAACACAACTGCCCAAAAATGGGCACTTTTCAATAACTTGGCACCTGCGAAAACATGAAACAGAAGGCCAAAATACTCATTCTTGATGACGATAATTATGTGTTGCTCTCCTTACGCATTTTGCTAGAGCAACATTATACTGATGTTAGGGGTATCAATAATCCATCTCAACTAGAGTCCACTCTGGAAGAAAATGAATTCGACATTGTGGTGCTTGATATGAACTTCACTGCAGGCGATACTTCCGGGAAGGATGGCCTCAGATACCTTCAGCAGATAAAGAAAGCCAACCC
>JABXIP010000296.1 GCA_013373005.1 Cytophagia bacterium
AGAAAGTCATACTGAGGAACGAAGTATCTTCTCCTCTATTAAGAATTAAAAAGGCCATCATTCGATGGCCTTTTTGTTGATTTTATTTCTTCTAGAAATTGCTTCGGTCTATGCTCATACGAACCTGTTGTTCTTGGAGCATGCCGCCAACTCTTTCTGCTTCTTGGGTCTTTCCGTTTTCTTCCAATATCAATTGTATGTATCTCAGTGCCTGAGATTTGCCTCGGAACATGTTGTCGTACCTCATTTTCTTTTGATGGTATGTCAACTCAGAGTTGAATTGTTCAGCCATTTCCATGGCCATTTTAGTCGCAATATCATCTTCACCAATGCTGAAATAAGCCTCTACAAAACCAATGGTAGATACATCGTAAGGCACTGCTTTAACCGGCATTTTGGCCATCCCAAAGTCTAGTACTTCTTTCGTTCTTAAAGTATCTCCTTCTGCAGCAAGGGCATTGGCCAAAGTACTGATCATAGACCTGTGGTTTTGAACAAAACCTCTATAATCTTCATTCAGGTTAGCAGTAGGATCGTCTAAACCTCTGAACTGCATTTTGTTCATCACATTGTCGTACATCAGATCAGTGTTTACCAAATCTCTCATATTCTGAGGTTTCTGAATTGGTAATAGCCTGTAAGCCATTCCTTCCTGCACCAGGTAAGGTTCAGCCTCCCAGTTGAGGGCACTCACTGATGTATAATTGAAGTAGATTGGTCGCTCCCAATTGTTTTGGGCAATCAGGTCGAATAACATCATTTGTCCTTTATCTACTGTTGGTGAGGCAATTTCACCTTGAGAATTTCTCTTAAAGTCGAAGAACATTCTATCCACCATATATGGTTTTAGGCTTTCAGGAATAATTCCTTTTTCTAAAACAGCCGAGGTGTCTACAGCCATAGTTAAGGTTTCTGCCGGAATAAGCATTACCTCTGCACCTGATGCAAAGTTTCTCTTAAACTGAGGGACATCTCTTCTCACCACATCCATATACTCTTTCAGGTCGATAGCCTGACCTGCAAACTGTGGTAGCTCATTCACATAAAGCACATCGTTAGTTCCTTGACGGTAATTGTCAATGGTCAAAGAATATGGGAATGCTTCAGAGTCGTTCATCTTAGTGGCTGTCTGCTGAATATACCAGTCAGTGGCATAGTAGCTGAGCACCACCACACGAACGTCAGTTCTAAAGCCTTCAACCTCCTGAATGTACCAAAGAGGGAAAGTATCATTATCTCCACCGGTAAATAGAATGGCATTTGGTGCACATGAGGCCAGGAAGTTTCTGGCAGAGTCAACAGAGAAATATCTGTTAGATCTGTCATGGTCGTCCCAGTTTTCTGCTGCCAAAATAATTGGAGCAATTGAGCCCAATGCCAAGGCTCCATAAATCAGCGATTTACCTCTCTTGGCTAGAGCACTTCCAATCGCAATCATGGAAAGGCCAATCCATATGGCAAAAGCATAATAAGACCCTGCATAAATGTAATCTCTTTCTCTCGGCTCAACCGGAGGGGAGTTCAGGTAGACTACCAGCGCAACGCCCGTTAAAATGAAGAGCATAAGGGTAGCCGAGAATCCTTTCGGATCTCTATTGAACTGAAAGAAGAAACCTACCAGTCCAAGGATCAGCGGAATCATATAGTACTGATTTCGCCCTTTATTATTCTTGATGGTTTCCGGAACGTCTTTATTGCTTGCCACGGGGCTAAGCCAATCGGCATCTTGAATATCACTTTCCCTACCCGCAAAGTTGAACATGAAGTATCGGAGATACATATGCCCAATTTGGTGCGTGAACATAAACCTGAGGTTGGCCCCAAAGCTTGGTATTTCACCCTGCGTGAGTCCGGTTTCCTGCATGTATTTCTGGATATGCCCCGGAGACGAACTCCACATTCTAGGAAGTACGGTAGTATAAGCCGGGTCATACTCATAGCTCAATTTATGGTCCGCTACTCGGTAATCATCATCAGCTTTGTAGTATACAGGCGCACCTTCTACATAATCAATAATAGGTGCATTGTAGTACTGGCCATAAACCAATGGTCTACTTCCGTACTGCTCACGCTTCAGGTAAGAAACGAAAGTCATTACATCTTCCGGATTGTTCTGGTCAATCGGTGGATCAGCTCTTGAACGAATAAGAATCACCGCATAACAAGTGTAACCGATCAGCACAAAGGCCATTGAAAGGATCAATGTATTGAGGTTCACCATGTCCTTTTTAGCCGTGAATATCAATCCGAATATGATAGCCGCAACTACCATAAGGGTAAGGAACAAGGCCCCGGAACCGAATGGTAATCCGAAAGTATTGACAAAGGTTAGCTCAAATGCTCCGGCAACTGATGGTAAGCCTGGAATAATAAATGAGTTAATAAAGAGTACTAGAAACAAACTGAAAGCCAAGGCAATGATTCCACCTGTCCAGGTTGGTTCCTTATATTTCTTGAAGTAATAAACAAGGGCTAGTGCCGGTAGTGTAACCAATACCTGCAGGTGAACACCTGTTGATAGGCCAATCATATAGGCAATGAAAAGCAACCATTTATTGGCTGTGCTTTCATCTTCCACCAATTCCCATTTAAGAATGGCCCAGAATACAACGGCTGTAAAGAAAGAAGACATAGCGTATACTTCGCCTTCAACTGCTGAAAACCAGAATGAATCGGTAAACGCGAATGCCAAAGCACCAACGGCTCCTGCACCGGTAAGTAGTAATCCTTGTACTTTAGTCTCTTCACCCAATTTTATTGACAAAAGTTTTCTGCCTAATAGCACAATGGTCCAATAGAGGAACAGAATGGTAAAGGCTGAGGCTAAAACACTGGCCATATTCACCCAATAGGCTACTCTGGTAACATCTCCAAACGACAGAAAAGAGAATAATCTACCGATGAGCATAAAGAGTGGAGCTCCTGGAGGGTGAGACACCTCTAGTTTATAGGCAATAGCAATGAACTCCCCACAGTCCCAAAAACTGGCTGTTCTTTCAACAGTGAGAACATATGCCAAGAGGGAAATCACAAATACTCCCCAACCGATGAGGTTATTAGTCTTCTTAAAATCTGTCATTTAAAACCTATTTGAGGCGTGAAAATAGTAAAAATATGATAGGCCAAGGGTTAAAAATTATTAAACCAAAGTGCGCAAATCTTATTCATAAACGCCAATGTAGAACCAAAGCCACAGTAAGAACAAAGGAATGTAAGAAGTAGCAACAATGGCATTGGCAACCGACTTTTTCTTACGAGCGGCAAAATCTACTCCATAGGTTAGTACAACCCAGTAGGCAATTTCAAAAACATTGAGCTGCTGATTTACATACCAGTACTTCTCTCTTACCTCATTATAATCGAAGAAGTTCATGTAGGAAAGAGGGTAAAAGGCCGAATATTCCCAGTAATTAGGGTCGGTTTGCACAAACATAAACCAGAATATTTTGATTATTGTGGGCACAAAGAATACGACCTCGGCAATCATGGCAACGGTCCAGCACTTTTTGTAGGGTACATTATAGCCCCACATGAAGCAGCCCACCCAAAGAATAAAACCTACAATGGTAAATTTGAGAGCATAAACCAAAGGAATGGAAAGCATCTTAAACCCGGCAATTATTCTGAAAATCAGTGCCTGGGGGCCTTCAAGGAATTTGAAAGCAGCAATTTCGTTCACTATGAAGGTTTGCTGCACATAGACCAAAAGAAAGTAAATAATACAGACGGTGATGAAAAACAGAACTCTGTTGAAACTCGTTATCTCCCGTACCTGTAACTCCAGTTTGCTATATTCTCTCGGCATTCGAAACTATTTGTAGTAAAAGTACGATTTAAGGACGAAGCCAGTAAGAAATTTGTGTCAGTGTATGGCTATTGGAATAAGCGGCAGTAATTTTGCCTGAACATTGAAAATGAAGAGTTTAACATTTAGGTTGATTTTGGTATTGTGCCTGTTGGGAGGAAGGGTGTCAAATGCATCGGCTACTCAGGCTCCGGCAGATTCTACGCAATACTTGCTATTGAACATGGCCTTGCAGCTTCAGATTACTGATGCTGTAGATAATATGTACAACTTCAAATTCCACAAAGCAGAAGTTGAATTCGACTGGATAAAGTATAACCACCCGGAACACCCGCTTTCGTACTTCCTTTTTGGTATCAGCACTTGGTGGCAAATGATGCCCAATCTGAATAAGGAATCGCCTCTTGGTGATGAATTCCTGGCCTACATGGATACCACTGTGATGAAGGCAGAAGCCATGTACGATTTAGATGAGACCAATATGGAAGCTGCCTTTTTCCTGGCAGGAGCCTATGGCTTTATGGGGCGCTATCACTCAGAAAAGAAAAACTGGATGAGAGCTGCTGGAGCAGGCAGGCACGCTTTGAAATACCTTGAGATAACGCAAGGCAACTCTAGCTTTAGCCCGGAAATACTCTTCGGTGATGCACTCTTTAATTATTACTCCATCTGGATTCGTGAAACCTATCCTATGCTTAGGCCTATGCTTATTTTCTTTCCTAAAGGAGATAAAGAGTTAGGATTGAAACAGCTCGATGAGGTTTCGCGCAATGCATTTTACACTCGCATTGAGGCTATTTATTTCCTTATGCGAATTAAGGCTTTCGAAACCAATGAGACTTACGATGCTTTGCGATTAGGCCAATACATGCATCAGAAATATCCAGGCAACGCTTACTTTCATCGCTTTTATGCACAAATGCTCTACACAACTGGTCAGTACGATCAGGCGGCTATTCAATCGCAGGAAATTCTGAAGAGAATAGAGGAAGGTCAGATTGGTTATGAAGAAGTTAGTGGGCGCTATGCGAGCTTCTATCTGGGGCACATGAACAAAATTAAGGGTGTTCAAGACACGGCAGCTCAGTACTTTCAACAGGTAGTAGACTTTACCGAAAGTCTGGATGATGATGAAGATTCTGGCTATTACCTCTACTCTCAACTATACCTGGCTGAATATGAATTTGAAGCTGGCCAGTATGAAAGTGCCTTAGAGCGGGTCGAAATTATCAGGGATAACACCAAGCGGAGAGAGAGCATAAACGAGAAAGCAAGGGATTTAAGAAAGGAAATTAAAAAGCGGACATAATTCTGCAAAAGGAATCTCTCTCAGGATGTGTAAAATATTCTTCGATATTTATACATTTGTACCG
>JABXIP010000445.1 GCA_013373005.1 Cytophagia bacterium
ATCGACTTTATCAATGAATTAGGCAAAGAAAACATTGCCGCCCATGAGGCAGAACTCCTCTCCTACGCTACTGAGCAATTGAAAGAAATTGAAGGAGTTAAGATCATTGGTGAAGCTCAAAATAAGGTGAGTGTTATTTCATTCATTGTAGATGGAATTCATCACTTCGACTTAGGCATGTGGATGGACGCCAAAGGTGTTGCTGTAAGAACAGGACATCACTGCACCCAGCCTTTAATGGACCGATTCTGCATTGAGGGAACAACTAGGGCATCATTCTCTGTTTACAACACCAAAGCTGAAATAGACATTTTCATAGCAGCACTCAAAGACATCATCAAGAAATTGAAACCATGAGTCAATCCATTCAAGAAGTTCAGAACGAAATCATTGAAGAATTCTCTATGCTCGATGGGGACATGGAGATGACCATTGGCTATGTAATGGAGCTGGGTGAAACTCTGGAGCCTTTAGAAGAGGACAAAAAAAACGAAGACAATATTGTTAAGGGTTGTCAGTCAAAGGTTTGGTTAGATGCTCAACTGGTAGATGACAAAATTCACTTCAAAGCAGACAGTAACACAGCCATTACCAAAGGTCTAGTGAGCATTCTGGTTAGAATTCTTTCTGATCGTACTCCACAGGAAATTGTTGATGCTGATTTGTTCTTCGTAGATAAGGTTGGTCTGAACAGGTTTATTGGAACACAGCGTTCTAACGGACTTGGCGCTATGATGAAGCAGATGAAGATATATGGACTCGCGTTCTCGGCCAAAGCCGAAAAAAATTAATAATTGACAAAAAATTAATAATTGACAATTAAGAAATAACAATATGTCAGACGTAGTAAAAGAAGGATTGAGGGACGAAGTTGTAGCAGCCATAAAGACTGTTTATGATCCTGAAATCCCTGTTGATGTATATGAATTGGGTTTGATCTATGAGATCAATGTATACCCGGTTAACAATGTCTACGTATTGATGACGTTGACTTCTCCTTCCTGCCCTGCAGCAGAAGTGTTGCCAGACGAGGTAAAGGAAAAAATCAAAGCTATTGAAGGTGTTAACGAAGTTGAGCTTGAGCTAACCTTCGACCCACCTTTTACAATGGACATGATGTCTGAAGAAGCAAAGCTGGAACTAGGCTTCATGTAATTAGGTTTCAAGTTTTAAGTTCAAAGTTTCAGGTCTTAACCACTTTGAACATAGAACATTGAACTTTAACTAATTGAATAAAACTTAAAACTAGAAAATATGTATCCAGAGCATTTATTGGTTCCGTTTAGACAAGAGCTAACCGATGCCGGTTTCACCGAATTAAAAACAGCAGAGGCTGTTGACGAGCATTTTGCCGATCATAAAGGCACTACGCTTATTGTAATTAACTCTGTTTGTGGCTGTGCAGCTGGTACCGCCAGACCGGGAGTAAAAATGGGCTTGAAACTGGCTGATAAGAAACCAGACAATATCATGACTGTTTTTGCTGGTGGCGATGTTGAAGCCACGGCTAAAGTAAGAGAATATCATCTACCATACCCTCCATCTTCACCTTCAGTAGTACTGTTTAAAGATGGTGAATTGGTACATATGGTAGAGAGACACCATATCGAAGGAAGGTCTGCCGAGGTAATCGGTAATCACCTGGCCGATGTATTCGAAGAGTACTGCTAAAATAATTCAAAACTTTATACATACTCATTTTTGTCGATCAAAATCAGAAGATTCGCAAGTGTATCACAAACACTTCATTTTCGACATTGAGCATGTAGACAGGGTATTGTCAGACAAGAAAAAGTTATTTATCATTGAATAACCTAAACATCTGAAGTACTCACGAACATTCAGAAGTAAAGCGAATTCCATTAAGGAATTCGCTTTTTTTATTTGAATATCTCGAAATCACGTCTGATGTATGTGGTATCTTTTTGTCATATCTTGGACAGCCCAGATGGATAGGCTTTCAGCTTCTAAAAGAAAGAATCCGTTCTCTACATGTATATAAAACAAAAAGCCACCTCCCATTACTGAGAGGCGGCCTTTCTCCATTTCTGACCTTTGTTATATATCTAGTCGGTAGTATTTCGAGTTACCGTACTCTGTAAGGAAATCACTGGCATTCAGCAATTTTCTTAAGTGTTTGTTTTTATACTGACGAAGCTTGGTGATAGGAGCTTCTAGAAGAAGCACATCGTTTGCATCGTAAATTTTGATTATGGAAAGCGGAGAAACTTCTTCCATCATTCCTTCCTCATCGAAAATGTAAGTTGGAGTGTATTTTTCAACTTCCAATTCTTCTTTAATCAGACCAATTAATTCGTGAGCTTCTTTCTCTGATAATTTCGCCTCTTCTACTTCGTGGGCGAAAACCGTTGCGCCTATCGCTACCAAAATACCTACCACAAGGATTAGTCGTCTTTTGATGCTGTTCCAGTTGTTAATTACTAATGAGTTCATGACCTTTTGTTGTTTTTATTTTGAGTTCACCTGCCGAGGCAGTTTTTTGAGCCGGTGACCAAACCAGCCGTGCCAATTATTAGCCAAGTCTTATGCCATAAAACACAACTAATTGAATATCAATAATATATGAATTTCATTAACAGTCATTAACCATCAAATCTGTACACTTGCGTACACATCTGTCACAGAATCAATACAGTGCAACTTTTTGCCAATTCAGATCGTCCGGAAAATAAAAACCCCGATCCTTTTTCAAGAACCGGGGCCATTTCTCCAATTAAGTAAGATTGCACTATTACTCAATTATGATTGTATGATAAAAGCTCCTGCCGTCTGCAGTAAACTGAATTTCATATTTGCCTTTAGAGAGTTTTGAAACATTGTATCTCTGAAGTCCCTTTTGCGACTCGTCTATTTTATTCTTGTAAACAGACTGACCCAATTGATCTTTGATTACCATGTCATAACCGCTGTGATCATCTCTCAAGAAGATTCTCATCATCTCATCAGCCACACTAACCACCGGCTTAGCATAGAATTTCTCTTCTGATTTAATGAACTGAGCACTCTCTTCTGAGACACTGATTGGAAGCACCTCCAAAGATTCTGCACTTTCCACTTCCAGAGTAAGCTCTCCTTTTTCTAACTGATTAAGGTTGAAAACCTTAGAGTAAGAATTATCACTTACCTGATCTTTGTAAAGAAGCTTTCCTGATTCGTTCCAAAGAGATATCTCAGAGCCAATTTTCACGTTGTTCATTTGAAGTACAACTGACTTAGAGTTTTCAGATTTCAGAGTAATTTCTCTGTCCTTTTCATTAGCTGTTGCTGCGAATCCACTGGCCAACAAAATTATGGCGGCCACGATCTTTGTAATTTGATTTTTCATTGTTGTTGTTTTTGAGTTTTTACTTTTTCTTCATAAGTCATCGCTGGTTTTGACCTTTCAGCGAATTCTTATTCAAATGAACGGGGATGTTCGAGTGGGTTTGTCATGGGCTGGTAAACGAATGTCATAAGATGTCATAACTCGAAAAGGTTTTGTCAGAAACCCATGAAAAAGACAGCTCTGAGAGAGTTTGAGGAAAAAAAGTGATGGATTTATCTACCGGATCAGACGAATGTATCCTCGAATAGATTCTCTGATTACCCCATTAGGAGTGATATTGTCGTAATCGACTTTATAGACATAAACCTCTGATGGCATCGGTTCGCCATCTGTTGTGCCGTCCCATTTGCCCTTACCTTGTACCTCCCGAAACACAAGCTTGCCCCATCGGTCATAGATATACATATCATAATCAGGAATACATGGAGATAATGGCTCAAACAGATCATTTATACCATCTCCATTTGGAGTAAAGGTATTCGGGAATAACATTCTGGGTACCATTTCATCCTTCATAATGGTCTTGGTCGCAGAGCATCCATTGGAGTCTGTTACTCTGGCTATATATGATCCTCTGCCAATATTCTCCAATGAGGTGGTATTATTACCAGGCTCACTTTCCCATGAATAAGTATAAGGCCCCACCCCTCCAGTTGCCTCAATATTAATGAAACCATTAGTTTCAGCTGGACAAACGGGTCTATTGGCCAAGACATTTATTTCTAATAATGGATTATCGTCAACATCTATTGTTTCACTGTACTGACATCCCCTAGCATCTTCTACAATCAGTGTATATCTACCTGCCATCAGTTGCCTGAATTCCGGAGAGGTGCTCGTTTCATCATAGGAATTACCTGAGGTAGATGCGAATAAGTGATAGCTATAAGGCGCTGTTCCACCCGTAGGAATAATGGAAACCTCTCCATCTGCTTCTCCATGACAGAATTTTCTTGTGAAGACCTGTGCATTCAGTACTTCGGGTTCTTCTATTTCAAAGTCTATTTGTTTTACACAACCCATTCCATCTTCCACCTCTATTGAATAATTTCCTGGCTTCAATGCTGCAATAGAATTCTGGTTGGAACCGGTACTCCACCTAATCGTGTATGGCAACTTACCTCCGGCAATAGATACACTAGCCTGACCATCATTAAAGCCATTACAACTTATGCTCACAGGGTTAACCGTGGGTATGAGCTCTTCATAAACCTGAACATCAATAGGTGGAGATGAACCGTAGCAGCCCATGACAGTGAGTATATAATAGACACTGCCGGTCATATCGGTCCAATCAACTACAATTTCATTGGTACCCTGACCACTAACAATATTTCCTCCGGTAACCACCCATTCAAAATCGGCCGAAGGAATAGTAGGAGTATAGTAAACCTGGTAATCTCTATTAGTAAAGCAGACCTCTTCATTTCCAAATGGAACTCCGGGTTGAAGTTCATCATTAGACTCTAGCTTCACATTGAGTTCTATAGGCTCTACCGCACAACCATAGATATCGCTTACATA
>JABXIP010000172.1 GCA_013373005.1 Cytophagia bacterium
CATTGCAGTTTCTGCCCCTAAAGGCTTGATGGTTCCTGTCATCAGAAATGCTGAAAGCATGAGTTTCGACCAAATTGAGAAGGAGATCATCCGATTGGCAACTAAAGCCAGAGATGGTAAGCTTTCTATTGAAGAAATGACTGGAGGAACATTCACCATCACTAATGGCGGAATATTCGGTTCTATGCTGTCAACTCCTATTATTAATGCACCACAATCTGCAATTTTAGGCATGCACAATATTGTGCAAAGGCCAATGGCTGTGAATGGCGAGGTGAAAATTCTTCCAATTATGTATGTAGCCCTTTCTTACGACCACAGGATCATCGATGGCCGTGAGTCGGTAAGCTTCTTGGTAAGAGTGAAGGAATTGTTAGAAGATCCAACCAGACTTTTACTCGGAGTTTAATCTCAATACTAGGTACTCACTACTAAATACAAGAAAATGAAATACGATGTAACAGTGATTGGCTCAGGCCCTGGAGGATATGTAGCGGCAATTCGTTGTGCTCAGCTGGGCATGAAAACTGCCATCATTGAGAAATATGATACGCTTGGAGGAACATGCTTAAACGTTGGCTGTATTCCTTCAAAAGCACTCTTAGATTCATCAGAGCACTATCACAATGCGGCTCACACTTTCGAGACTCACGGAATTCAGTTAGAAAATCTGAAGGTGAACCTTGAGCAGATGATCGAAAGAAAGCGTGGTGTTGTAACTGACAACGTAAATGGTATTGCCTTCTTAATGAAGAAGAACAAAATCGATGTTCATCATGGATTGGGCTCATTTATTGATAAGAACACCATTAAGGTTACTGACAAAGATGGTAAGGAGACTACTGTTGAAACCGATAAGGTAATTATAGCAACAGGTTCTAAGTCAGCATCTCTTCCTTTCATTCAAATTGATAAGAAAAGGATCATCACCTCTACTGAGGCATTGGAATTGAAGGAAATTCCTAAGCACATGATAGTGATCGGTGGTGGTGTAATTGGCATGGAGCTGGGCTCAGTTTATGCTCGTTTAGGTGCTGAAGTTTCAGTGGTAGAATTCATGGATGAGCTTATTCCTTCTATGGACAGCACTATGGGTAGAGAACTTAAAAAGTCTCTCAAAAAATTAGGCTTCAACTTCTACCTTGGTCATAAAGTAACTGAAGTAAAAGGAACTGCTAAAACCGTTACAGTTAAGGCCGAAAACAAGAAAGGTGAGACTGTTGAAATTAAGGGCGATTACTGTCTGGTTTCAATTGGTAGAAAGCCTTACACCGAAGGTCTTGGGCTGGAAAATGTAGGCCTTAAAACTGACGAAAGAGGCAGAATTGAGGTTGATGCTCACTTGAAAACTTCAGTAGATAATATCTACGCTATTGGCGATGTTATTAAAGGAGCCATGCTGGCTCACAAAGCTGAAGAAGAAGGTGTATTTGTTGCCGAAACTATAATGGGTCAGAAACCGCATATTAACTACAACCTTATTCCGGGTGTTGTTTATACCTGGCCTGAAGTAGCTTCAGTTGGTTTTACCGAAGAGCAATTGAAGGAGAAAGGCGTTGCTTACAAAACAGGTTCTTTCCCATTCAAAGCATCAGGAAGAGCAAGGGCATCGATGGATACAGATGGCCTTGTTAAGGTACTAGCAGACAAAACTACAGACGAAATTCTTGGTGTTCATATGATTGGCCCAAGAACTGCGGATATGATTGCAGAGGCAGTTGTGGCTATGGAGTATAGAGCAAGTGCTGAGGACGTTGCCAGAATGTCGCATGCTCACCCAACCTATACTGAGGCATTTAAAGAAGCCTGCCTGGCTGCTACTGACAACCGAGCACTTCACATATAAGTCTGATGAAATATTATTGATGATTAGAGGAAGCTGTCAATACGGCTTCCTCTTTTGCTTTTCTATAGTTTTTAGCCTTTATAGCTAAAGAACGACAACTAACGCCTCAACACCCATAACCGCGTTGAAAGCATCTTTTGCAAGTAATGTTAGTCGCAGAAACACTTGTCATCTCGCTGATTATCAAGCCTATACCGTAGTTTCATTATACATTGGAGAGGAAAAAACATCTAGGCATAACACCTACTAAATACTAAGTATTACGCGCAAAAAAAATCCTATACTTCTCACTATCTTTGTATTGCATTTAAGTCAATGAGCTATCAAAGATTTATTTTACATAAAAATGAATCTAAACAACATTTTTTTTGTTGTGAAATTGATTTTTAACTCTCAGCTTTGCAAAACATTGCCAAAGCAATCAGCTGTAAATAAGGGAGTGATATTGTCGAGTTGGTAAATGTGTTAGAAGAATGAAGAATTTATTCAAATTAAGTGCGATTCTGGGTATTGTTTTAGCTAGCGTGTCGTGTAATGACGCTCCTGAAATTGACCCACATGTAAGGCTACACGTTTCAAATAACGTAGCTCAACTTACTAACCGTGTGAATATGATCAATCAAGCCGTTGGATATACAGCCAACGGTCAAGGTGGTGTTCGTGGAGAAGCAGCCATTTCAAATCAAACTCAGATTGATTCAGAGTTTACCTTAGTAGCTCAAATCGAATCGCCAAACATCAATGGAGTAACACTTTCGGCTACTCATGTGCTCATTCAGGGAGATCAGGCATATGTTACCTATCACATTGCTGGCGATGATTATGGAGGGGCTGTAGATGTCATTAACCTGAGCAATGAAAACAGTATTGAAATAACTGGACAGGCTCTTTATACAGACACTGACTTTAATGCTTTAGCCATAGATGATTTGGAAGACTTTGATGGCAATACTCAAAGAATATTTTTGGTAGGTGCCAACAGAAAGGGGGCTTTGGTTGAAAAGCTGCATGTTACAGATGGTGTTATTACCCAAGAAACACAAAGCCTTCAGCTTGAGGGCGTAAATGCTAATAGTGCTATAAGAACAAAACAGATGCTTTATGTAACTGTTGGGGGAAGAGATTACTCGAGCGGTCTTCAGTCTATTGATTTAAGAAGTGGAAATAACTTCTTCACACTAAATGGAAGAGAAAGTTATCCAGACGCAAAATTCGTGGCTACCACCGGAACAGATATAAATGATGAGATGGTGGTGCTTCGTGGCGGACCTGGGGCTGCTTTAGAAACTTACCGAGTGTCAAGTCAACCGTTTAAAAAGGAAGAATCATACTCTATTCAAAGCATCAGCACATTAGATGGCAAAAACGCCATCAACATTCAGAACGATTTAGTTTTCGTTGCTATGAGTGAGCAAGGCATGAAGGTTTATGACCTAACTAACATTGGTGCCGGCCCTAGAAATGAAGTTTCAAGTAGTGAACTAGGCGGTGGCTATACCAATGCTGTTTCTACTGACGACTATCACGTATACATTGCCAATGGTATTTCTGGTCTTTTTGTTGCGGATTTGCCAGCGCCATCGGGAGCATTTGAACTTACGGGAGTTTTGAATCTGGAAGGTTCTGCAAATTATGTAACAAGTGATAACAATTATGTTATTGTTGCCAATGGAACCAGTGGGGTTCAAATATTGAAAAGAACAACGGCTGCACCTGCTGATAATTTCACTATAGAAGGCTTTGAGAGAATTGGAGGAGGTGTTTTTGAAAGCGGCCTATATGGTGGTAACACTGACCATAATGATATGCGAAATGGAAACGCCAATAAGATGAGTCACATCTACATTCCAATCGAAGATTACAATCAAATCAGTGAGATCAAATTTGACGTTAGAAGTACAACTGTTGACTATCAAATCTTTGTTGAATTTGTGAATAGCCTGAACAAACTTTCCGGAAATCAGGCTGGTGATGGAGCCATCTATGTTTCAAAAGATAGAAGCTATTCCACAGCTACTATCAACAGGAACTTAAATAAGAATCAAGCCAAGTATGTGCTTCTGAGAGCAGTTCCTGGCCATGGACCAGACAATGTTAAAGGCAGGGCTTATCTAACGAATATTAGCGTTACTGGAAACTAAGAAGCTATCATCTAAACATTTAAAAGGCCGGCTATGCTGGCCTTTTTTATTGCTCAGCTTTGAACTCAAAATGAATTAAGTAGGTCTTCAATTTTTTCAGAAAACTCAAAGAATGAAAGATAACCGTCATACCCCTTCTTTAAGACATCCTCCTTCATAGCCGGTACCATAAAGGTATGAATACCAATAACCTTACGATTAACCGGACTTTCTTTAATCTTCTTTAAGATCGTACCTTCTTCATCGGTCAGATCAGTCAGGTTAACAAAAACGATGGTTTTGGTAGGATTAACATTATATTCTGGGGCAATAAAATCCTCTGGCGAAACACGAATTGCTTCGGGCACAAAGGAAGACAGTACCTCCTGAAGGGTATCATTAAGTGGTGTTTGCTTACCTATAAGCATGTAACAATGCCGTTTTATCAAAATTAAGGAATCAAAGAGGCCAAGATCATCAGTAAATCACTTAGTTCCCAGCCATAGGTGTTTCACCTATAAATCATCAAATAGCTGTCTATCAATGGCATAAATCACCAAACCAGCCACATTTTTACTGCCCGTTTTGTCAAGCAAGTTCCTCTTGTGTGCATCAACAGTTCTCACAGAAATAAATAATTCATCTGCAATTTCCTGATTAGTATACTCCTTGAGGATAAGCTTTAGTACTTCTTTCTCTCTATCAGTCAAAGGCATTTCCATGGCTACATTGCTGCCACTCTTTGGCTTAACCTTTCTGATATTATTCATGATAATGTTTGTAACCTCAGGTGAGTAGTATGTACCTCCCATCATTACATTTTGAATAGCCAGTTTTACTTCGGTTTCTCCGCAATTCTTCAGCAAATAACCCAATGCACCTTCTGCCAACATTTGTTTAATGTGTTGGCTTTCTCCCATCATAGTAAGAGCTATTAGTTTTATATCCGGATGCTTCTCCTTAACCTCCCTGGCCAGCTCAATACCATCCATCTCCGGCATATGCAAGTCCGTAAGGATCAAATCTACTTCCAGATTCTCTAATTGCTTGAGACAATCAATGCCATTTTTTGCCTCTCCTACAATGTCATATTTTGGGTCTTCGGCCAAATAGGTTTTAATACCCTCCCTGATCATCTTATGATCATCGACTAGCATTATTTTCACTGAGTCCATCATCTATACTTCGGTTAAAACATCTTTGGGTATCTGAACCAGTATGACTGTTCCTCTTCCCGGAGCACTATCTATTTCAAGAACTCCTGAAATAGCCTCAATTCGATTTTGCATACTCTTCAGTCCCAAACCCTTATCTTTCATTTTGACATCTTTAAGATTAAAGCCCTTGCCGTCATCTTCAATTGTCAGCATTAATATATCGTTATAATCTCTTAATTGCACATTTACTTGTTTAGCATCGGCATATTTTATGATGTTATTCAGACCTTCCTGTAATATTCTGTACAGAGTCACCTCAATATTCTGGTCGAATGATTGATCGCTTTTTAAGTTATGCTCAAAATGGAAGAAAATTCCCTCAACAGAGTTGTTGAATTCCATAATAAGGCTTTTGCAAGCACTAACCAAACCAAAATCTACTATAGCCTTAGGCATGAGTGTGTGTGCGACACTTCGACTCTCTGCAATAGACTTTTGCAAGTACTCCCAACCCTGATTATATTTTTTCTGCCCCATTTCACTGAGCTTAGAAAGTTCTCTCTTAATGAACTCTATGTTCAAAGCAGAAATAGTGAGGGTTTGCTGAAGCCCATCATGAATTTCTCTTGAGATTCTTCTTCTTTCATTATCCTCTGTTGCCAGAATAGCTTCCAACTTTTCTTTAGTCTTCTGCTTTTCTTTAGAGATATCTGATATAGTCCCGATAAACCTTATGGCCTCACCAGAGTCGGATCTTACCAGCTTGCCTCTTAGCAGCACCCAAAGCCAGCTACCGTCAAACATTTTCATTCTCAATTCTCGTGCAAACTGCCTATCGCCAACATTCTCTATTTGCTCTCTAAACTCTTCTTCCGTGCTTACATCAAGGTCGGATTTGTTGATAAGCTTTATGATACCAAGAATATGTTCGTTTACTGAGTTGAGCTTATACCCAAGCATTCTATAAAGCACAGGACTTACATCTACCATTCCTGTTTTCAATTCCCAATCCAAAACGGCATCCTGGGTAGCATCCAAAGCAAACCTCAACTTCTCCTCCCTATCTTTAATAACCTTTTGAGATTTAACCAACTCGGTAATATCATGGGCTATGCCAATGATTCTAACCACCTTACCATCTTCCTCTATTGGCACCAAACTCGTTTCAAAGTCTTGGTCTTC
>JABXIP010000237.1 GCA_013373005.1 Cytophagia bacterium
AGTTTCGATGAGGGCGAGGTTGAAGTAGCACCAGCTAAAACAGAATGGGATATGGTCTTCACCATTTTCACCAACCTAATTCAAATCGATGCTACCACTAAAATCCCTTATGCCTACAATGACTTCATTCTGACTAATGAAGGTCGCGTTGAAGTAGCAACAGTTGCTATTGAAGGCGATGTTACTTACGACAGCTTCTCCGCTGCTCAGCTTTCCACCATTCAGTTCGATGACAAAAGAGCAGCGATTGGCAGCGACTGGAGAGTTGTAGCACAACCGGGCTCTGATCAAGAGGCTGGTGTGAAGTCAGACATATTCTATGTGATTAAAGACGCCAACGGCAACTATTACAAACTGAGATTTACCAGAATGTCTGACCCTGTTTCAGGTGAAAGAGGTCACCCACAGTTTGAGTACGAAATTTTAGCCGACTAGACATGAAGAAGAGCATCAAGTACTTCATCATAGCCATCAGAATTGCGCTGGGTCTTCTCTTTGTTTATGCAGGTATTCAGAAGTTCAACAAGGCACCGGCTGAGAAGCCTGCAAGTGAAGAGCAATCAGTAGTTGAAAAGCAGCTGCCGGAGAATGTGGTGAAAATAAAAGCCCTAATCGGGGGTATGAAACAGACCGGTTATTTCTGGCCTATGTTGGGTATTGCAGAAATAGTCTGTGGTGTTCTGCTTCTCAGCCAGGTATTGGCTCTGTTAGGTGCAGTAATGCTGGTACCTCTTACACTAAACATCTTCCTCTTTGAGCTTTTTCTGGGAGGAGGAAATATCACAGAAATATTCATCCATGGGCTTTATCTACTGGGCAATTTGCTCATCCTCGCCTATGGTTACTCAAGGCTTAAAATGGCCTTCCTAACAATTGAATCAAGCAATAAAAAATAGTATTAGCATGAAAAAAACGATGATTTTGGGACTGAGCTTAGTCAGTGCTCTGGCCTTCGGACAAAGTAAAAAACAACAGGATATTGAGGCTATCAAAAGTATGTGTGGCTGTTATGAAGTAACCTTCAATTTTGCTGAAACCTTTAGTCCTGATGAAGAATACGAATTCCACAAAAGATACAGATCTGGTGGTCTCGAATGGGTTGAATTAATTGAAGACGAAAAGGATAAAATCTCCATGCAACACTTGCTGATTGTTGGCGAAAATCAAATAGTGAAGCACTGGCGTCAGGATTGGCTCTATCAAAACACATCGCTATACAGCTATTCGGGTGATCAGGTCTGGGATTATCTTCAACTGAACAAAAAAGAAGTAAAAGGCCAGTGGACACAGAAAGTGTATCAGGTAGATGATGGCCCTCGATATGAAGGTTCTGCAACCTGGGTTCACACTGATGGAAAGCATTACTGGGAAGCTGAAAGCTATTCGCCACTACCTCGAAGAGAATTCAGCAAAAGGAGCGATTACAATCTGATGCTCAGAAAGAACAGGCATGAAATTACGTCTGAAGGATGGGTACACGAGCAAGACAATGACAAGATTATCCGCAAGGCGGAAGCTGATGAGTTACTTGCAGAAGAAAAAGGCTACAATACCTATGTAAAAGTGGATGATAGCCGCTGCGAAGCAGCTCAGAAATGGTGGGCTAAAAATGAAGCATACTGGGCAGAGGTTCGTGCTGCATGGAATGAAATTTATGCTCAGCACAATACGCTGAACATCAAAACCAAAGTGGCCGACAAAATTCTATATCAAAAGATTTTCAACCTGGGCGATGAAGTGACAGCCCAATCTGAATTCGATGGGTCTAGTGTGAGACAACAGGTGAAAGAGATTATTCTTTCGCACAAAGGAGAACAATAAGCAATCAAATTGTTTACTAAAAGGGTGAAGGGGTCTTTGATTCTTTCACCCTGATTTTTTCATGATATTACATTCCATTCGTCTGACCACTCCAAGTGGTCTGACGAATTCCCCTTAGTTGAAGCGTCTCGCTTCGACTGAACACTTGAGGGTCTTAGCTAGACGCTAAAGACCAGTGTGGCCTCCACAAAAACCTCGGTAACAGTCTTGCTGAGGAACGAAGCATCATCTTAAGCTCTGAAAGAAATCCATATTGTAGTATAGGAGCCTTCATTGAGTTCAGAATGACTTGGTATTTCAATATTCTAAGCTCTCAACCAACCACACTCCTTCCTCGTTGACCTCCAATCTGCATCTTACTCTTTCGCTGCCCTTTTCTCCATATACCTTGAAGGAAAGGTTGGCATTGCTATTTGGATTAAGAGAACCGCCAATTCTTGTTCCGAACTCCTCAATACGCCCAATTTTCTCAATTAATACGGAGTCTGCTTGGATATATTCCTTAGCAACTCGAAATGCTTCTGACTTCAAAAACTGGGTATTAATTTCTTTTGAAAGAGGTAGAAACAATGAAAGCCAGAGGATGAACATAAGGACTCCTAGGCTCGAAAAACCATAGACAAAGACCTTTCTAGGAGTCCATTTAATATTTTCCATTTCCCTTTAGCGATTAATATTTACACCCAACCTGATCTACTGCTTACTAAGCAATTCCTTAATAATCTTAGTCATTCCCTTTTCGGCCTTAAAGGCAGCTGCCAGAATATTAGCTATTTCTGCTTTCTCTAAATGATCAGGATCGCATAGGTCTGTAATGGCAGAAACAGCAAAAACGGGCAAGTCCATATGTCTGGCGACAATGACTTCAGGGATGGTAGACATGCCCACAGCATCGCCTCCAATTCTACCTATGTATCGATACTCTGCTCTGGTTTCCAGATTCGGTCCGCTTACTCCAACATAGACACCTTCATGGCAGCGGATATTGTTGACTTTGGCAATTTCGAGCGCCTCATCAATCATCTTACGCTCATAAGGCTCACTCATATCAGGAAACCTTCCACCGAATTCATCCAGATTTCTTCCTGTTAATGGGTTCTCTTTAGTCAGATCAATGTGATCTTCAATAATCATCAGATCAGCTATTTTGTAGCTCAGGTTCACCCCTCCTGCTGCATTGGAGATAAACAGTTTTTCAATGCCTAGCAGCTTCATCAC
>JABXIP010000020.1 GCA_013373005.1 Cytophagia bacterium
TACATCAGAGATGTAATCAGGCAAACCAGAAACTTCCTAGGACTTTCCTTTGTATGTTATTTCGATTTATGTGCTGAGGAGGTTTCTATGTATACTGGCCTGGATCTTAAATCTTCCAGAAGGGCTATGGAAAGGGAGTTTAGCGAAACCATCCTTCGAGGAAGTATCAATCAATCTTTTCTAGACTTTCTGGAAAAAAAGAATCTTAGAAACATACCGGGAAGTAAGTTTCAAACCATCATCTCAAACAAGGCCGATAAAGGCAAAGCAGTAGATGTGCTACTTTCTTTATATCAAAATGAATGGGGAGAGGTAAAGAGCTATGGTGTGGGAGATAGTATAAATGACTTTGAAATGCTCCAGACCGTAGATGACCCTTATCTAGTTCAACGGCCCGGTAATCAGTGGGCAGATTTGAATGATGTGGCCATTAAGAATATCCATGGCATTGGTCCGGAAGGTTGGAACAAGGTTTCCCGAATTATGCTTGAATCATAGCCATAAAAAAAGCCTCTGTTTCCAGAGGCCTTTTATTAATCATACTTTTTTAATTCTTACTTATCTACTGAGTAATCTGGCATTACAATAGCTTCTTTGGTAGAGCTTTGACTGTTCATTTCAACAACTACTTTGTAGGTGCCTGGGCCAAGGCCTCTAGTCATATACTTCATCTGAGCTACTCTACTTTCAACTTGCTCATCGCTCATGCCAAATCTTCTGAATCTATCCGCCATAGACTTCAAGTCTTCCTCTGATCTCTCACCAGTGATTTCAACAAATCTCCAGTTGTAGGTATTTAATCCTGCTTTGGCATCTACTTCAGTTTTGTATATCTCTTTGGCCCCTCTGTAGATTTTCAGGTTAGCTTTTCCAGCCCCTTTGGCATAGAAGTGAATATGGCTACCTGGAGCACGGCTTTCACCATTATAGTTTGTATAAGCAGTCACATTACTCAATCCATCAACATATTGAACAGCCGGAACGATGTCGAACAAGGTAACTGTTGAAGCCAAGGCTTCAGTACTCATGCCTTGAAGAGGTGCAATATCTGCAATGAAGATTCCTCTACCGTGAGTAGCAACTACCAATTCGTTGTCTCTTGGATGAATGACCATATCGTAAGCAGGGTTAGTTGGCATATTCGTCATGAACTTAGTCCAGTTCTTTCCGCCATCAATACTTGCAAAAACGCCCAACTCAGTTCCAACAAAAAGAAGGTTAGGGTTCTTGTGGTCTTCTCTGATTACATTCACACCGGCAGGTTCAATACCTGCAGCAATGCTGGTCCAGGTTTTACCCCAATCGGTTGTTTTGTATAGGTAAGAAGTGAAATCATCTCTTCTCATTCCGTTAAATGACACATAAGCCGTTCCTGGGAAATGAGCTGAAGCTTCTACTCGAGTAACCCAATAATTCGGATTGTTTGGAATGTTAGCATTCAGGTTTGTCCAGTTTTTACCGCCATCGGTAGTTACTTGCACGTTTCCGTCATCCGTTCCAACCCAAAGCTCATTCGGATCTAAAGGAGACTCCTCAAGTGTGGTGATCGTTCCATACTGAATGTTACCAGTACCATTGGCTTTTACCTCATCATTTTGGGTAAGGTCACCACTGATTTCTTGCCAGTTTTCACCTCTGAAGCTAGATTTCAATACTTTATTACCCGCATGGTAAATCACATCAGGGTTGTGTTGAGAGACTACAATTGGTGCATTCCAGTTCCATCTCATGCTTCTGTCGCCAGTATATCTTATGCCTGAAGTTTCACCAGTTACCAGATCAACCCTTTGAAGAGGACCGAACTGAGATTCATTATATAAGTAGCGATTATTAGATCTGTCAACTACGTTGTACATACCATCTCCACCTCCAGTTCTTTGCCATGCCTCGAAAGGAATTGAGCTACCATCTTTGGTAGAGCTAGGTCCACGTACAGAACCATTATCCTGAAGACCACCATACACATTGTAAGGGAATGCCATATCAACATCTACAGCGTAGAATTGTGCTAATGGCAATTCATCTGGATGGTACCAGGTTGCACCAGCATCATATGTGATACCCATTCCATGGTCGTAACCTAATAAGAAATGATCTGAGTCTGCAGGGTTAATCCACATGGCGTGATTATCTCCACCGAATCTGAATGCAGTATCCCAGGTGTCACCACCATCTTTAGTTTCCCAAACCTGAATACCAATTACGTAAACATGGTCTTCGTCATTCGGGTCTACTCTTACCTGCTGATAGTAGTATGAAGGGGCTCCTCCAATATCTGTTCCATCAGGGCTTATTTTCTTCCAGCTTTCACCGCCATCATCTGAACGATACATCTCAACACCATCCACTGATTGTCCTCTTTTCAAAGGTATACCAACTTCAAGCATGTTTCTTCTTTCAGCATCGCCCATTCCTTCAACGTTCACGTTTTCAATGTTGGCGTATACTACGTTTGAATTGCCCGGAGCGTATGCAACTCCAATTCTCCCCAAGAAACCTCCTGGTAGACCGTTAGAAAGCTTTTTCCAGGTTTTACCTGCGTCAGTAGATTTATAGATACCACTGCCTTCGCCACCTTCGTTGAAGGTCCATGGCTTTCTGATTTTATCATAAGCCGCGGCAATTAGGGTGTTAGGGTCGGTTGGGCTCATGGCAACATCAACCACACCAATGAATTTGCCATCAGCTTTTTTAACCTCAAGAACCTTTGTCCAGCTTTTACCACCATTAGTGGTTTTGTAAAGACCTCTTTCCGGGTTGTCGGAATAGAGATGTCCTAATGCAGCTACATAGACTACGTTTGAGTTATTCGGATCAATAAGAATTCTTCCGATGTGATGAGACTCAGGAAGCCCCATGTTAGTCCAGGTTTTGCCGCCATTGGTAGACTTGTATACACCATTACCCCAGTAAGAGCTTCTTGAGTTATTGGCTTCACCGGTTCCTACCCAAACCACACTAGTATCTTTCTGGTCTAGCGCCACGGCTCCAATAGAAGCAATATTCTCTTGGTCGAATTGGAATTCCCAAGATTGGCCGTTATTCACAGACTTCAACAAGCCTCCTGAGGCCGTTGCGGCATAAATTACTTTGGGTGATTTTTCCATCACCGCAAAATCGACATATCTACCTCCTTGACGGGTAGGACCAATTTCTCGGAACTTGATAGACTTAACTACCTGATCAGGTATCTTTTGAGCCACTGCTTCCGGTATAGCCACCAGTGCTAAAAGACTCACCGCAATCAATGACTTGAATGTTTTTACAGTAAGATTCATCATATTTTAAGGTTATGGCATTCAAATTAAATCAAATTACCACCAGTACAAAGATGAGTGATGCCATTTACACCAATGGCGAGAGAAAGGAAGTTATGATTTTCGGCCTTTAAGGGATTCATTTCGTTAAGGTGTTAAATTGATACCTCATTCAGTGTTCTCAGACCTATGAAAAAAATAATCTTTATATCCCTTTTTTTGAGTGTTTTGGCTTATTCCAGAGCTCAGGAAGACCTACAAACGCTCTATACTTCCGCAGTTGAGGCCTATGAACAAAAAGACTATGATGTATTTCTTGAGAACATTCGAAAGGCAGATGAGCTCAGACCAAATCATCCTGCTATAGTTCCGAAACTGGCTGCAGCTTGGTCCTTAACGGGCCGAAAGATAAGGGCCATTCAAACGCTCAGACAAATGATGCTAATGGATGCCACCTTTGACTTTGAAAATGACCCTGACTTTGAGAATATCAGAGACCATAAGAATTATGACGACCTGCTAATCCTTCAGGCCGAACTCAGTAAGGTTGAAGTGCATGATGAGGTTTATCGAGTAATCAATGCCGGAATGCTTCATCCGGAAAGCTTTGTTCTGATGGACGATGGACA
>JABXIP010000286.1 GCA_013373005.1 Cytophagia bacterium
CCACTCTTGGTGTAAAGATTTTCTTTCTTCCTTCAGCAATAGCACTGTATGATGTAGGTCTGATGAGCCCGGTTGGCTTACCGATTTTGGTCATTACATCATCGCATGCATCGATACAAGCTGTACAGTTCACACATTCTAGCTGAGTTCCGTTTCTGATGTCAATACCCGTAGGGCAAACATGCACACAAAGCTTACAGTCGATGCAATCTCCTTTGTCAGAACGCTCTTCGTTCTTCTTCATTCGCCCTCTTGGTTCACCCCTGAGCCAATCATACATCACTGCAATCGAGTCTTTTACCAAAAGAACTCCCTGAAGCCTGCCATATGGGCAAATAGCTACACAAGCCTGCTCTCTAAGGAAAGCGAAAACTGCATAGAAAATTATGCTAAAGGCTACCAGACCAAGAAACCCTGCCAAATGCTCCGTTGGAGGCTGAGTAACAATCTCCTTCACTTGATCAATACCGATTAGGTAGGCCATTACGGTGTGACCGATGAGAATGGCGATGAGTGCAAATATTCCGTGTTTGAGCACCCGCTTTCTAATCTTCTCAGCATTCCAAGGCATGTTTTTCAGTTTGCGCTGCTGCCCTGTATCTCCATCGATCCAATACTCTATTTTTCGGAAGACCATTTCCATGAACAGCGTTTGAGGACAAGCCCAACCACACCATACACGGCCGAACACTACGGTGAAAAGAATGACAAAAACGAAAAAGCTTATGGCAATCAGTGCCAGAATGAAAAAATCCTGAGGCCAGAATACAGCACCAAGAATCGAGAATTTACGCTCGAAAATATTCAGCAAGAGAAATGGTTCGCCTCCTATTTTAATAAATGGACCAGCAAAAAGTATGGATAAGAGAACAATGGAAACCACTATTCTCTTGTTGTGATATCGACCTTTGGGCTTCTTGGGATAAATCCAGACCCGCTTCCCCTTTTCGTCTACAGTGGCGATGGTATCACGATATTGTTCATCGTAATTGTAGAGCTCTTTTATTCTCTCCTGGTCCATTTGCTATCTTGGTTTAGTCCCAGCTTGCACCGGGACTGTTTTACCTATTCATTTTCAGGCTCGTACAACTCTCCATCAGGAGGTAATGCTCCCGGAGGGTTTGTACCCTGAAGGGTCATCACGTAGGAAGCCACATTTCTCATTCTTAACGGATTCAGCTGGCTCTCCCAGGAAATCATGGCAGTATTTGGCACACCATTCTTAATCACTTTATAGATGTCCGACATGCTTCCACCATTCTTCCAATACTTATCTGTAAGATTAGGCCCTGCCAAACCACCTCCATCTGCTTTATGGCAAAGAGCGCATTGCGTCTCGAAGAACTTCTGTCCATCGGCCAATTCTACCGCATCAGTTGTTGCCGTAACAGTGTTCTCATCGAAGTCCACAACTAAGCCTGCTTCTTGGCTCGCCTTTAGGGCATCTGCTGCTGCAATTTCCCTTTCATACCTTTCTTCCTGCAAAGGAGCAGTCTCGAATACATGGAAGATTAACAGGTAAACCACAGCGTACACAATGGTAACATAGAACAAACCTTTCCACCACGGTGGCAGGTGATTATCCAATTCTTTAATGCCATCATAGTCATGATCAAGAAGAATATCCTCTTCCTCTTCTAGAGGTTTAAGGTCATTCCAGCTAGCCCATAATTTGGCAAACCAACTTGGTTCAGCTTCATATTTTGCCAACTGCTCTGCCGACATCTCCTTTCTGATGAAAGTCTTAAGCAGTTGCAGCACATAAATAGCAACCAACAGAACCAATAGAGACACCACGAATACCAGCCCAAAGGTGATATAGAGCATGGTTTCCTGACTAATTCCTGACCCTGTGGCTGACTGAGCGTAGGTCTTCGTGCCCAAGAGCATTAAAATAGCTACCATGAGGGCAGAAGTTTTATGTTTGAATTTTCTAATAATGTTCATGGCTATAGGTTTATTCTTGGGACTGAAATTCACTTGTGTTATCGTCTGATAGAGGTATATCCTCCATATATTCGATATAGTCTTTGCGCATTCTCCACACATAAACTATCAAACCCACAAAGAAGACAAAGAAGATGATGAGCGAAATAATCGGCCAGACTTCTACATTATGAACTTGTTCAAAATAGTACTTAAACATGGCTTACTTATTTGCGGTTGATTCTGCTTTTATATCGGTCCCCAAGCGCTGCAGATAGGCAATTAGTGCTACAATTTCAGCGGTTTCAGGAATATCTATATCAGACTCTTTCAAGTCGTTTTTAATAGCCATTGCCTGTTCTTTCAAATCGGCATTAGCCACATCTTCATAACCTTCTTCATAAGGCACCCCAACAGTTCTCAAAGCTTTGATTTTGCCTGCTGTCTTGGTTGCATCGATCTGCTGCCTGTACAACCATGGATATGGCGGCATAATAGAACCCGGAGAGGTTGAAGTAGGATCTAGCATGTGGTTGAAGTGCCATACATTGTTGTAAGCCCCTCCGACTCGGTGCAAGTCCGGTCCGGTTCTTTTAGAACCCCACAAGAATGGGTGATCATACACGAATTCACCGGCTTTTGAGTACTCTCCTTTGTACCTCACAGTCTCCGAACGGAATGGCCGCACCATTTGCGAGTGACAATTATTACAACCTTCTCTGATGTAAATATCACGTCCATGAAGTTCCAGCGGAGTATAAGGCTGCACACTGGCAATGGTTGGAATATTAGACTTGATCAGGAAGGTAGGCACCATCTCAATCACCCCACCAATTAGAATAGCCACCAATGTCAATGAAGTGAAGATAACCGGCTTACGCTCCAATACACTGTGCCAGTGTCCGCCCACAATTTTCTTTTTCTCCAAGGCCGGTGCTTCTGCAGCTTCATCAGGAATGAATTTACCCTGCTTGGCTGTTTTCATCAGGTTCACTACCATAATGATCACCCCTGAGAAGTAGAGTAAACCACCGATGGCTCTCATCATGTACATGGGCACAATCTGAGTTACAGTTTCCAGGAAGTTAGGGTACTCAAGGAAACCTTCAGCATTGAAGTTTTTCCACATTAAGCTTTGTACCACACCGGCTGTATACATTGGCAATGCATATACTATAATACCCAGTGTACCCAACCAGAAGTGGGTATTCGCCAGCTTAGTAGAGAAGAGTTTGGTTCCCCACATTTTCGGCACCAACCAGTAGAGTACACCGAAAATCATAAAGCCGTTCCAGCCCAGACCACCTACGTGAACGTGAGCGATAATCCAGTCGGTGAAATGAGCAATGGCATTGATACTCTTAATTGAGAGTAACGGACCTTCCAAAGTAGACATACCGTAAGCGGTTACGGCTACCACCATAAACTTCAACACCGGATCTTCACGGACTCTATCCCATGCACCGCGGAGGGTCAAAAGACCATTCAACATACCACCCCAAGAAGGAGCAATCAGCATGATTGAGAATACGGTTCCAAGTGACTGTGCCCAATCCGGAAGTGAAGTGTACAACAAGTGGTGAGGGCCGGCCCATATGTAAATAAATATGAGTGACCAGAAGTGAATGATAGATAATTTGTATGAATAAACCGGCCTATTGGCTGCCTTTGGCAGGTAGTAATACATAAGCCCTAGGAATGGAGTGGTAAGGAAGAATGCCACCGCATTGTGTCCATACCACCACTGTACAAGGGCATCTTGCACACCGGCATACCATGAGTAACTCTTAAATAGAGTAACGGGAATTTCGAACGAATTCACTACATGCAGAACAGCTACCGTCACGAAGGTGGCTATATAGAACCAAATGGCTACGTACATGTGCCGCTCTCTACGCTTCAGAATAGTACCAATCATGTTGATACCGAACACCACCCAAATGAGAGTAATAGCAATATCAATTGGCCATTCCAACTCAGCATACTCCTTTGAAGTGGTTAGACCGAGAGGCAGGGTAATTGCCGCTGCCACAATAATGAGCTGCCACCCCCAGAAGTGAATCCAGCTGAGCTTATCGCTGAACATTCTGGTTTTGAGCAGTCGCTGCATGGAGTAATAGACTCCGGCAAACATGGCATTACCCACAAAAGCAAAAATCACCGCATTGGTGTGCAGTGGTCTTAGTCTTCCGAAAGTAGTGTACTGTATACCAAAGTTGAGTTGAGGTAGAAATAGCTGAGTAGCTATTATGAGACCTACTAACATTCCGACAACTCCGAAAATAACGGTGGCTATCGCAAAGTACTTGACAATCTTGTTGTCATACTTGAATTGTTCGAGTTGCATAGTCAAGGCTTGGGTTTTTCACAAATATGTTTCGAAGGTAGTTTGACCCACCAGAACCCGACCTGACAGTAATTAGGTTAAAAACTGATATAAATCATGTTCTGAAACTTCCCCACTACCCTCTCTTAAAAATAAGAATAATTCAGGTTTGATATATTGATTAAGCAATATTCACAATCAAGAATATTTAAAAATAAGCTAATTTATTAGACAATGCCCTTTAAAGGCATTTCGGTCAACTTTTAATCAAAAAATCAAAATCATGAAAAAAGCAACATTCTTATTTATTCTACTCCTATGTGGTATGACCATGAAAGCCCAAATTGGTCAGGGCAAAATTCAGCTTGGAGGTACTGTGGGAATAAGCACCCAAAAAACCGGAGATAATGAGACCTCTTATTTTAACGTACTTCCCAGAGCCGGTCTATTTGTTTCTGAGAACACCTCTGTTGGAATAGTCACCGGATACAGCACACTCAATAGAGACGTTTTCAGCGTGGCTGATGCCAGAATTGTTGAAATGAAAACCAACCAGTTTGTAGTTGGGGCTTATTCCAGGTTTCATAAATCTCTGGCAGATAATTTTTACATCTACTTGCAACCCTCGGCAACTTACGCTACCGGAAAGAGCAAAACAGACGGAACTGAAACCAGTACTTCCGATAACATTACGCTTCAAGTCAGTCCTGGGCTAGCTTACTTTCTATCTAACCGGTTTTCCATTGAGATGAATATTGGAAACCTGACCTACTCAAACACAAACAGAGATGCACAGGGAGTTGAAGAAACTACCAATGCCTTCGATCTAAACCTGAGCTTAACGGGCATGACATTCGGAGTAAGCTATTTTATTAAATAGATAAATACGGGGAGGGTTTACACAGCCTGGCTGAAAACCTTCCCCTCTCTCTTCTTGCCATAATTGGGATCGAAAAGTGAGCAGATATTCCTTAGGTATTGGTTGCCAGTTTCGGTTACTAGAAGGTTATTCCCCTCCTGGGTAAGCAAACCATCATCTATTAAGTCTTGAACTGTGAGTATGGCCTCCACAGCAAGCCCATCTAAACTAAAGTGCTTTTGACAAGCCACCTTTAGTATCTGCTCTTTGGTTTTCAGGTCTTCAGAACTCATTTCATGGCCCTTAAAAACCGGTAGCTTACCTTCTTGAATTTGTTGCAAATAACCCTCAACGGTTTTCACATTCTGAGCATAGGCCAAATGAATATCAGAAATGGATGACACGCCTAAACCAATCAGCAATTTCCCCGGATTGACCGTGTAGCCCATAAAATTACGGTGTAACTCTTCACTATGCATCGCCTCTACCAAAGAGTCATCTGGCAAGGCAAAATGATCCATTCCCACTAGCTCGTAGCCCAAATCTCTTAATCTCTGCTGGCCAAATTGATTGAGTTTTCTCTTCATTTCTGGGCTCGGCAAATCAACCTCAGAATAAGCCCTTTGGCCCGGCCTTTGCCACGGCACATGGGCGTAGGAATAGAAGGCTATTCTATCCGGCATTAGCTCAGAAACATAGGAAATAGTATCGTGAATACTGTCCAATGTTTGAAACGGGAGCCCATAAATTAAATCGAAATTGACCGACTGATAGCCCAGTTCTCTAGACCAGCGAGTTACTTGTTCAAC
>JABXIP010000055.1 GCA_013373005.1 Cytophagia bacterium
GAGCAGGTAGCAGAGATGTTTAACAACATCAGTAAGCGATACGATTTTCTCAATCATTTCCTGAGCCTGGGCATAGATATTCTTTGGAGAAAAAAGGCCATCAGACTACTCAAAAATGATCAGCCAAAACAAATTTTGGATGTAGCCACAGGTACAGGTGATTTTGCGCTCGAAGCACTAGCCCTTAACCCGGATAGGGTTGTGGGGGTAGATATTTCTTCCGGTATGCTGGAAATTGGTAAGCAGAAAATGAAGAAGAAGGGAGTAGATCACATCATCGATATGCAGATGGGTGATAGTGAAAAGCTTCTTTTCGATGACAATACCTTCGATGCTGCCATCGTTGCTTTTGGAGTAAGGAATTTTGAAAACCTTAGCAAAGGGCTCAGCGATATGTGCAGGGTGCTGAAGACGGGAGGAAAGGTTGTGGTAATTGAGTTTTCACGCCCAAAACACTTCCCAATGAAGCAACTTTACAATTTTTATTTTAAGTCGATTCTACCGATTATTGGCAAGTTAATCTCTAAGGATCAGTCGGCTTATACCTACTTGCCGGAGTCTGTCGAGGCCTTTCCTGATGGTCAGGATTTCCTGAATATCCTTACAGAAGTTGGATTTAAGAATGTAGAATGCATACCACTGACGTTTGGCATCAGCTCAATTTACATAGGGCAAAAGTAATTTTCCTCTCATTATTTGTTTGTGGTATTCACCTGTTTGGTCAGGCACCTAAACAAGGCATAACGCTCCATCGACTTCAAAGTGATCAGAAGAAGGTTCAATACGGCTTCTTTCTTGGGGCTCATCAAAACTATTATGGCGTCAAATATTCTGATGCATTCGATACTTCACAGTACGATGACATTAGTTCAATAACCTCTCAAAAGAGCCTGGGCTTTAACCTTGGCTTTATGGTGAATTTTAGGTTAGATGATCAGTTTACCCTTAGGGCCGTTCCGGTTAAAATTGGGCTCTACCAAAATACCGTGGAATATAATTACACTGATGGGGAAGTAGATAATCAACTCATTGAGGCTACGAGAATAGAGCCAGGAATCTACCTCAAATACAGATCCATAAGAAGAAACAATACGCGCATGTATATGGTATTCGGAGGAAGTGTATCGCTCCGTGCCGGCAAGGAGGACCTTGTAACAAATACGGATAGATTGGAAGTAAGGCGCTTTGATGCAAAAATCGAATTCGGAATCGGTCTTGAACGTTATTTCGAGTTTTTCAAATTCTCTCCAGAGATCAGGTATGCCAGAGGTTTGGTGGATGTAATGAATAACTCAACCAATATCTACCACGATGGACTCATGAGGCTTTCAACTCATAGCTTCACGCTTTATCTGCACTTCTCAGATTAATCCCCAGCTCGCATATTTTCTCTCAGCTTTCTCGGTGAATTTCTTTTAACTTGGCTTTTCTAAAAGAGTAAAAGAAATGCAAAAAATAGCTTTAGTGACAGGGGCAACTTCAGGTATTGGCTGGGCCACGGCAGAGGCATTGGCCAAGCATGGTTATAACCTGATTATATGTGGAAGAAGGAAAGAAAGGCTGGAAGAACTGGCTGCTAAGGTGCCCGTAAAAACGTTTCAGTTAACATTCGATGTAAGTGATAGAAAGGCTGTTGATGAGGCCTTGGGTTCTATTCCTGAAGAGTGGAGCAAAATAGATGTGCTCATTAACAATGCCGGCAATGCTCACGGACTGTCCAAAATACAGGATGGAAATGTTGAAGACTGGGATGCCATGATAGACATCAACGTGAAGGGGCTTTTATATGTAACGAAAGCATTGGTACCTGCAATGATTGAAAAAGGCTCAGGCCATGTGGTGAATGTAGGTTCTATTGCGGGTAAAGAGGTTTATCCGAACGGTAATGTTTACTGTGCTTCAAAACATGCTGTTGATGCTATTAATAATGGAATGCGATTGGATTTGCTGGGAACCGGTGTGAAGGTGTCTCAGGTTTGTCCGGGACTGGTGGAAACAGAGTTTTCCCTGGTTCGATTTAAAGGAGACTCTAGTAGAGCGGATTCAGTTTATCAAGGCTTCGATCCATTGACAGCAGAAGATATAGCCGACTTGATTCAGTTCATTGTTACCCGGCCTGCTCACGTGAATATTGCAGATGTACTTATTCTCCCAACAGCTCAGGTAGCTTCAACCATGGTGCATAAAAAACTCTAAAATGGAAGAGAACCAGGCTCAGGAGGGTTTGCCAATTCCCTCAATTTTCAAAAGTACAGACACCGGTGCACCATTAGAGAGATGCATTGATTGTGATTACCCTGTTTTGGAAGGCGATCGCTATTATATGATCGAAAAGGTATTTAAGAGATATCCTGAATTGAACAGAACCGAGGTGCTTTTTGAATATGCCATTTGTTCGGTCTGCTATGAGAAAATGAAGGATGCCATGTCGCAGGAAAGCATGCAAAACCTTTCTGCCTACATGATGCAGAATACAGATTTTCAGAAACTTCAAGAACGAATTGAAGAGAAGCCTGATGATCCTGAACACTGGCTTTCTCACTGCCTGATTAAAGGAACTTCCAAGGAGGAGATGAACGAATACCAAATGGGTGCCTGCTTTAAAGGCGACAAGTTGGCTACCAATTTTATGCCTCCTTTTATGGTGGGTGAATTGGCCATGGAAGAAATGAATGCCCTTCTTTCAAAGGAAACCAAAGATGAAATGGATGATTTTATGGGGGAGCATTTTGGTATTCCTCCTGAACTCAGAAAAGACCTAATCCTTATTTAAATGCGAAGAATTTTATTGCTGGCACTGTTGCCTGCCTTTTTGTTTTCATGCTCATCAGAGAAAGAAACGGAATCTGTTCAGTCTGGTGTGGCTTTAGATATGGCTCAACACCGTAAGTCGGTACTTACAGAGGTGAATTATAAGCTTAAGTTCAGCGTGCCTGAAAGTTATGATCAGAAAATTCAAGCATCGGAAGAGCTGACTTTTAATCTGTCGGACAATTCTAAAGATTTGCCTCTTGATTTTAAAGTAAGTCCGGAACACCTAAAAGGGATCGTAGTCAACGGCAAAAGCCAGCCTTTAGAGCTGGTGAATGAGCACATCATTCTTAAAGCTGAAAACCTTAAAAAGGGAAATAATAAGATTGAAATTGACTTTTGGGCAGGGGAGACTTCGTTGAACAGAAAGGAAGAATTTCTTTATACGCTATTTGTCCCTGACAGGGCTAGAACGGCTTTTCCTTGTTTCGACCAACCTAACCTGAAAGCTAATTTTGAGCTAACGCTCGATCTTCCTGCTGAATGGAATTCAGTGGCCAATGCTCCGGAAGTACAAACTACTGTGGAGAACAATAGAAAAACTGTTCAATACGAAAAGTCTGACCTAATCAGTACTTACCTGTTTTCTTTCGTAGCAGGAGAGTTTGAGACCATCACACAATCGGTTGATGGGAGGACATTTACAATGCTTCACCGAGAAACTGATAAAGAAAAGGTTGAGCGAAACAAAGATTTGGTTTTCAACTTACACTCAGCTTCTATCAAATGGCTAGAGCAGTACACCGGTATTAAATACCCATTCAAGAAACTTGATTTTGCGCTGATTCCAAGCTTTCAATATGGTGGAATGGAACACGTTGGAGCCATTCAGTATCAGGCAAATTCATTGCTTTTAGATGAAGATCCTTCGCAGAATCAATTACTTGGGAGGGCTAGTCTCATCGGTCATGAAGTAGCCCACATGTGGTTCGGGAATTTGGTTACCATGGACTGGTTCAACGATGTTTGGACTAAAGAGGTATTTGCTAATTTCATGGCGGCCAAAATGGTGAATCCAAGCTTTCCTGAAATCAATCATGACCTGAATTTTCTAGTGCGTCATTATCCTTCAGCTTATGGAGTAGATAGAACGGAGGGAGCCAACCCAATTCGCCAGAACTTGCCGAATTTGAATGAGGCTGGCCAAATGTATGGGGCTATAATCTATAACAAGGCGCCAATCATGATGAGGCAATTAGAGTCACTTCTGGGTGAGGAGACTTTTCAAGAAGGTATTCAAGAATACCTGAGCACTTTTGGAATGAAGAATGCCACCTGGCCTGACTTAATCAATATACTCGACCAGAAGACTCAGGTTGATCTAAAGAAATGGAGTGAAGTATGGGTCAACACATCTGGAAGGCCTGTATTCAAACTGGAGACTCAGGAAAGTGAGCAAGGCATTGCTACATCTCTCAGTCAGATAGATATGAGTGGAGAGGGTAGGTCGTGGCCACAGAGTTTTAAAATGGAGGTTTTCAACCCTGCTCAAAATGGCAAGAAGGAGCTCGAGGTAGTCTCAGCAGATGAACC
Organism: Cytophagia bacterium; assembly: GCA_013373005.1. Lineage (GTDB taxonomy): Bacteria > Bacteroidota > Bacteroidia > Cytophagales > Cyclobacteriaceae > Roseivirga. The sequence goes on from JABXIP010000055.1 coordinate 4,345, forward strand.
TTACGAGGTGAGTCTTGATAAGTCTTGGAATAGCTTTGAACTACTGGCCAATTCCAATGGTATGGGGTACGGCCTATTCCCGGTTTCTTATGAATTGCTTACCAATCGATGGGATGAGTTGAGTGAACTGGAAAAAGGTGCACAGTTGATCAATATGTATGAGTCGCTTCTGGAACCTACCAATGTTGGACAGGAAGGACAGGCTAGTCCAACTCGGTATATTGAACTCCTCAAATGGGTATTGGTGAGAGAGAAAAACCAATTGCTGATTGGGCAGACATTAGGTCAGCTGAGAAGTGTTTACTGGAGTTTACTTTCGGACGATCAGAGGAATAATGTGGCTCCTGATCTGGAAAGAACCTTATTCCATTGCATGGATGATCTTCACGATGATCCTTCCATCAAGAAAACCTTCTTCAATACTTTTAGCAGTGTAACCATTACCGACAATAACTTAACTAGGCTGTACAGTATTTGGTCAGATGACAAAACAGTGAGTATTGCTAAGCTGAATCTTTCTGAAAACGACTATATCGGTTTGGCTTCTAACCTGTCCATAAAAATGCCTGAGAAAGCCACTGAAATTGTAGCGGCACAGATGGAGAGAATTAAGAATCCGGATTCTAAGAGGAGGTTTGAATTTATTGCCCCAACCTTATCCAACGATCTGGCCACTAGAGATGCCTTCTTTGAATCGTTGAAAGTGGAAAAGAATAGAGAAACCGAGTCTTGGGTATTAGGTGGTTTGGGTAATCTGCATCACCCTTTGAGAAGAGAGGAATCTATTAAGTACATTCTTCCGAGTTTGGAGTTGTTGCAGGAGATTCAGCAGACGGGGGATATATTCTTCCCTACCCGATGGTTGGGACAGACTTTGGGAGATCATAATTCCAGAGAAGCTGTGGAGATTGTTGATGGATTCCTGAAAGATCACCCGAATTATAATGCCCAGTTGAAGATGAAAATTCAGCAGTCGGTAGATATGGCTAAAAGAGCGAGTGCAATACTTGAGAAGACGGCAAAAAAATAAGCCCTCTTTCGAGCGGCCATTTCATTCATCTCATTTTTACGACTAGACGTTGTCTCTTATTTATTCTATTGCCCCATTTTATAGCGACTTGGGTTTGTCATTTCGAGAGTAAAACTAATGCTGGTTCTGATTGGTTCAAAGTTCATCGTATTAAGTAATTGTGAAAGAATTGGTTAATAACAGTTCAGGATGGAAATGTCGCTCCGCTGGAGCTTGGTTTTGGCTGTATTGAGTTGTTATGACATTAGACTCCTATGGAGCCAAGGTTAGTATTCTTTCGTATTGTGCCACTAGTCTTCGATAAAGCAGGTCCATGAATTCTATTTTGGAGGAGAATGCAATGCTTAAGCCACCGAGTGGCGAAATGTCATAGGCTTAACTTTTGCGCCTATGAAAGCTTCGTAGAAGCGACATGAGTTTTATAGTTTTTGGCAATAAAAAAGC
>JABXIP010000234.1 GCA_013373005.1 Cytophagia bacterium
AGGAGAATGACAAACTACCAGAACCAATCATCACCCCTACCACAAAGGCCAAAGAGGGGCACGATGAAGACATTTCCAGAGAAGCCATTCTAGCACAGGGAATTGTTGCGGAAGCCGAATATGTTCAACTGGAAAAATATACGAGAGCCCTATTTCAAAGAGGAACAGAAATAGCAGCTGAGCAAGGTCTTATTTTGGTTGACACCAAATATGAGTTTGGCAATTTCAATGGAGAAATCTACCTGATCGATGAAATTCATACTCCGGACTCTTCAAGATACTTCTATATGGAGGGCTATGAAGCAAGACAAGCTGCCGGTGAAAAACAAAAACAGCTTTCTAAGGAATTTGTAAGACAATGGTTGATTGAAAATGGCTTTCAAGGCAAAGATGGACAGTCAATTCCGGTCATGACAGATGAGGTAGTACAGTCCATTTCTGACAGATACATTGAATTGTATGAAAAAGTGACAGGCGAACCATTCGAAAAGCAAAGTGGAACGAACGTTGTAGAACGCATTGAGAAAAATATAAACAACTATTTAGCAAAGCATTAATATGAAGTTTTCAATAGAAAAAGAATCTCTATACACCATTTTCAAGCTGGAAGAAGAAAAGCTCGATTCGACACTTTCTCCTGAGCTTAAATCTGAATTGGTTGCTCTTCAAACCCAAGGTGTAAACAACCTCATCCTCAACCTTTCTGCTACAAAGTATGCCGATTCATCAGGGTTAAGCGCCCTATTAACAGGAAACAGAGCATACACAGAAAACGGAGGTGCTTTTATTCTAAGTGAGGTAACTGCTTTTGTAGACAAACTGCTTACTATCTCTCAGTTGAATAATGTATTGACTGTCCTTGCATCTGATGAGGCTGCAAAAGACCTGATTTTAGCCAACAGCCCTGAGGAGGACGAAGAAGAGTAATTCTCCAGATTTGAGCATTCGGGTAAAAATATTGGGATCTAATTCCGCAACACCTGCACACAGGAGACACCATACCTCTCAGCTTGTTAGTGTTGAAGGTAAGTACTATCTCATCGACTGTGGGGAGGCTACCCAATTGCAGTTAAAGCGATACAAGCTCCGAGCGCAGAGAATTAATAATATTTTTATTTCTCACCTCCACGGTGATCATTATCTGGGGTTGATGGGACTTCTTTCTTCCATGCACTTGATGGGAAGAAATAAGTCCCTAGATCTTTACGGTCCGAAAGGGCTACAGGAGATCATAACATTACAGCTCAAGTATTCTGATACCGTTTTCAACTACGAAGTCAACTTTCATGAAATCGATACAGAAAAGCATCAGCTAATTCATGAAGACGAACTGGTGACGGTTCACTCCATCCCTCTCGATCATAGAATTTCCTGTAGTGGTTTCCTTATCAGTGAAAAACCAAAGAATAGGCGAATTATTAGAGAAGCCATTCCTGAAGACTTTTCAGTGAGAAACATTATTCGCTTGAAAAAAGGTGAGGATGTTTACAGTGAAGATGGCAAACTTCTCTTTAAGAATGAAGATGTTACTTTGCCTCCTCGTCAGACTTTCAAATACGCCTATTGCTCTGACACCAAATACAATGAATCCATAATCCCTATCATTGAAGAAGCAGACATGCTCTATCATGAGTCGACCTTTTTGGAAGAGCATATGGACAGGGCCAGCACAACCTACCACAGTACAGCCAAAGAAGCAGCTACCATTGCCAAGAAGGCGAAGGTAGGCAAGCTCCTTCTGGGTCATTTCTCAGCACGCTATAAAGACATTGAGCCTCTGCAGCAAGAAGCACGTGAGGTATTCGAAGAATCTTATTTGGCCATTGAAGGTGAAGAGTTTATCTTAGATAGCTAAGATCATGGTCACCTCCATTCTCAAAGACAAAAAGAACAGCTTATTTATAATCCTCAGCGGTATTTTCATTACCAATGCACTCATTGCAGAGCTGATTGGTGGAAAGATTTTTTCGGCTGAAAAAACCCTTGGCTTTGAGCCAATGAACATCCCGCTGTTTGGGGATTTCATGATTCAGTTTAACCTGACTGCAGGTGTGGTATTGTGGCCAGTGGTATTTATCACTACAGATATAATTAATGAGTATTTTGGCAAGAAGGGAGTTCGAAGAATCACCTACATCACGGTTGGCTTGATTGCCTATGCTTTCATTGTAATATACCTGGCGATGAAACTTGTACCTGCCGATTTCTGGCTATCGGTCAATGCTACAAATGCACAAGGAGAAGCCTTCGACATTAACTATGCCTTTGAAAAAGTATTTTCTCAAGGTTTGAACATCATCTTTGCATCGCTTGTAGCCTTTGTCATAGGCCAGTTAGTAGACGTATCTGTTTTTCATCGGCTAAGAAGAATAACAGGCCCTAAGAAAATATGGCTAAGAGCCACTGGTTCTACCCTTATCTCACAACTCATAGATAGTTTTGTAGTGCTCATTGTGGCATTCTACTTTCTGGGGCCCTGGAGCCTAACTCAGGTAATGGCTGTGGGAATAACCAATTACATCTATAAATTTCTAATTGCCATTTTACTGACCCCCATTTTATACATAGCCCATTATTTTATAGATCGATACTTGGGCAAAGAAACGGCTGAAGCCATGATGGAAGAAGCGAGCTCTCAGGAAGTTTAGCTACGGAAGAAATTATCTAACACAACGGCAGTAGCCACAGCCACATTGAGTGATTCAGCACCTCCTCTTCCAGGAATCTTAACTGGATCGGTTACATACGCTCTTAGAGCTTCGGAAATACCATGAGATTCACTGCCCATGAGTATCATACCTTTGTCCAGCTGACTATTGTAAATGGAATCTCCCTCCAGCAAAGCCCCATATACTTTTCGCTTAGAACCTTTCAGGAACTTCTCAAGGTCTGTATAGTGAACATTCACTCGCGTGAAAGAGCCCATAGTGGAGTTGATTACCTTGGGATTGAAGATATCAGCTGTGTCCGGGCTACAAACAATAGATTTAATCCCATACCAATCGGCTATCCTGATGATTGTTCCCAAATTACCCGGATCATTTACTGAATCTAATACCAGAATCAGATCATCATCTATTGAAGCAGCGTTCTTGAATTCAGGCATTTTTACCACAGCCAAACCAGCTTTATTCGATTTAAAAGTACCGGCTTGAAGCAGGTCATTTTCTTTAGCCTCAATAATTTCAGCAGCTTTATTCTTCAATGCGCTTGAAAGACCAACCAGATACTCGGGGGTACCCACCAAAGACTCAACTTGGTAGTCAGAATTCAGCACTTCTTCAACCCCCTTAGCACCTTCAACCAAAAATTTAGCTTCCAATTGCCGATATTTTTTTAATTGAAGAGATTTGAAGTACTTTAATTGCCGTTTAGAGAGCATATTGATTATTGTTCGTGAAGTTAGGAAGCCGACTACTCTTACTGTTTTTCATATCACTATTTTTAGCAAGCTGTACCGGGGTGAAATACCTTCAACCGGGAGAAAAATTGCTATACAAGCAGCGTATTGAAGGTGTAAAAAAAGCAAATAAAAACGACATCAGCGACCAGATTCTTTTGGAACCTAACATACGCTTCCCCCTTCTTGGGCCTTTAGGTGCATTCATCTATGAGTCTGGAGAAAAAGCCTTCGACTCTGCAGAAGTAGCTGATAAGAAAGCGGAGTACATTGAAAAAATGGACGAGAAAATAGCGAAGAAAGAGGAAGATGGAAAACGTACGGATAAGGTAGAATGGAGAAAGCAGCGAGGAATTGATAGATATGACAAAAAGCTCAGGTTAGGCAATGGTAGAATGCGCACCGGTAACCCATTGGCTGTTTACGATAGCTCACTGATTGCCCAGTCTGCTGTTAGAATCCAAAACTATCTACTCAGCAAGGGATTCCGAAAATCAGACGTTCAGGTAGAAAAGACAGAAAAAGGAAGGAAGGTTACCCAGTCTTTTATTATTAAAGAAGGTAAAAGAAGCTTTATTGACAGCCTAATACTTAGAACCGGTGACACCACTATTACCAAACTGATCACGGAATCCTCAGACGATTCATACCTCAAAAAAGGAGAATACTACGACCGTGAAAACCTGGCTTCGGAGCAAAACAGACTAGACCTACTGCTCAGAAACAATGGCTATTTTGAGTTCAATAAGAGATATGTAGAGTTTATAGTAGAGTATGCTCCCAACTCTGAAGATATGTGGATTACCACGCTTGTGAACAAACCGGCAGACCGCGACTTCCACAAACAATTCACTCTTGATTCTATTATTGTCAATGCCAATGGTTCTGAACCCGTTACTTCTCAGGAAAAGTTTTTAGATGTTCAGTATAACTATGGAAGTTTCCTTTACAAGCCTCTGGTACTTGATACTCGTCTGAAACTCGAACCATATGAGCTATATAATTATACAGATGTAGTGAATACACAGAGGCAGCTATTGAACATGGATATGTTTCGATTTGCCAACATTAACTTCGATACAACTCTGGTGGAAGGTAAGTTCATTGCCAATGTTTACACCTCTCCACTTCAGCGGTATCAGCTCACTCAGGAACTTGGTGTAAACATTACTGAAGGTAGACCCGGTCCGTTTTACAACCTTTCATTGAGAAACAGGAATACTTTCAGGGGAGCTGAGGTAATGCAGTTCAATGGATTTGTAGGTTCTGATGGTGTGTCTGCTGCAACTGACCAAAGTGGAGCCTTGAGTAACCTTCAATATGGAGGATCGGCAAGTTTAACTTTCCCAAGGTTTGTTACTCCATTCAACTCTCGAGATCTCAGTAGAAATTCCTTTAACGCTAAAAGCTCGCTGACTTTGGGGTATTCGTTCACTTCAAGAAGAGAGTATTCACGGAGTAATCTCAACGGATCTTACGGTTATTCATGGCAAAACGAGAAAGGTACTAACTCCTACCGGTTCAATCTTTCTGAAATTAACCTCATTAACACTACCAGAATTGACTCTGCCTTTGCAAAACAACTCGTTGACCTTTTGCTACAGGGAAACACCTTAGCCCTGGCCTTTGACAGATCCTTCGTTTCCAGCACCTCCTTTAACGCTGTTTTTAACTCCAACTATGGTAGCATTGTTGAACCATCTGAATATCTAAGGCTCTACTTAGAAGCAGGAGGAAACATCTACAATTTCGTGGGAACAGGACTTTTAAGGAACAATAACCTTACCTATTACCAATATGCCAAAGTGCAGATAGACTTTAGGAAACACATCCCTTTTTCGGAAGACGAATCGTTTAATTGGCGAGCTAACATTGGTTTTGCGCTGCCCTATGGAAAGAATGAAGCCCTCCCCTATGAGCGATATTTCTTCACTGGAGGTAGTAGTAGTAACAGAGCATGGATACCAAGACGATTAGGACCAGGGTCATCCTATCCATACCTGTTGGATGATACTAACCAAAATGTTATTGAAAATGGAGAGCTGGTGGCTAACCGCACCGGAAAAAACAGCTATCGTTTTGAACAGCCGGGAGAAATTCTGCTAGAACTCAGCATGGAGTACAGAGGGAATATCACAGGATTTGTGGATTGGGCATTCTTTGTAGATGCGGGTAATGTTTGGCGACTCAATGAGCTAAGAAGCACTCCTGAACCGGGCGAAACTGTTCGTCTTTCTAATGGTGGACACTTTGAATGGAACGACTTCTACAAAGAAATTGCCGTTGGCGCAGGACTTGGTCTTCGGTTTGATTTCAACTTCCTGATTTTCCGATTCGATGCCGGTCACAAACTAAAGGATCCAAGATTCCCAGAAGGCTCACGTTGGCAAATACCTTTTAGCCGAAGAGGCCAAACCGTTTGGAATATTGCGGTAGGATTTCCCTTCTAGTAATTCAGTAAGTTCTCAATCTGCTTCTCCACCTTCTCTGGCGTAGGCAACATGGCTTTTTCCAAATCTACGTTCAATGCAATGGCCGGAAGGTTTTCTGCCCCATAAGCCATCACTGGCGCATCTAGCTCTGTAAAGCAGTGTTGAGAAATTCGACCAGCCAATGACTCTGCAAATGAATTTAACAAAGGCTCCTCGGTAAGTACCAAGGCTTTGTTATGTCTTGAAACAGCCTCTCTAATTGCATCCCAGTCAATCGGGTTTAAGGTTCTTAAGTCAAGGATCTCTACCCTGCCTTCAAATTTTCTGCTGGCTGCTTTAGCCCAGTAAACGCCCATTCCGTAGGTAATTACTACACAAGACTCTCCATTCTCAATGGATTCGGAGCTAGCCTCTTGATCAATTCTGGCTTTACCCAGTGGAATAACATAGTCTGAGTCAGGTTCGAAAGTTTTAGCAGCCTCGGTTCCCGGTACTTTCGACCAATAAAGACCTTTATGTTCTAGCATCACTACCGGATTCGGATCAAGGAATGCAGCTTTCATTAAGCCTTTCATATCGGCAGCATTTGAAGGATACACTACCTTGATACCTCTAATGTTCAGGAGAGTAGACTCCACACTTCCTGAGTGATAAGGACCACCTCCACCATAGGCACCAATAGGAACTCTAATTAAGGACTGGATTGGGAATTTCCCCTCACTCAAATAGCAGCTTTTAGAAAGTTCTTCAACCAGTTGATTGATGCCTGGCCAGATATAATCGGCAAACTGTATCTCAACAATCGGCTTAGCTCCTACTGCCGACATTCCGGCTGTAGAACCAACAATATAAGCCTCTTGTATTGGCGTATTGAAAACTCGTCCATCGCCATATTTTTGAGCGAGAGTAGCAGCTTCACGGAATACACCGCCTAAAGTTCCACCTACATCTTGACCGTAGAAAAGCGCTTCGGGATGATTCTTCAAAATATCGTCAACAGCATGAAGTGCAGCATCTACCATCACTACCTTCTCTGCTCCTCTTGGTTTTCTCTCACCCTTCTCCTGTGTAACAGGTGTAGCAGCAAACTCGTGATCCATTACAGTTGACGGATCAGGATCATCGGCATTGAGAGCTCTGGCATACTCAGATTGAACAAATGCCTTGGTCTCATCTTCGAGTTTCACCAAGTCTGACTCCTTAAAACCAGCTTTCTTAAGTTCCTTTCTTAGTTTCGGAATCGGGTCGTTAACCTGATGTTCATCCAGATCATGATCTCCTCTATACCATTCTTTTCTTACTCCCGATGTATGATGACCAAGCAACGGGGTTTTGGCGTGAACCAATATTGGCTTCCTTTGCTTTCTCACATAATCAAACGCCTTTTTCATGCCATCGAAGGAGTCTGAGAAATCAGA
>JABXIP010000452.1 GCA_013373005.1 Cytophagia bacterium
CCCCCGCCAGCGGGGGACAAGAGTCCGTTTTAGCACTGTCTCAAATCTCCTCCTGACAGGAGGAGTGCCCGAAGGGCGAGGAGGTCATTTTTCTATTTAAACAACTCCGCAAACACCGCCTGAGCACTATACACCCTATTCTTAGCTTGCTGCAAGTGAATGGCATTTGGGCCATCCAGTATTTCATCTTTAATCACTAATCCTCTTCTTACCGGTAAACAATGCATCACTTTGGCATTGTTCGTCACGGCTAATTGTTCCTTACCAAAACTCCAGCTTTCATCCTGGCTCAGAATCTGCCCATATTGCTCGTATGATGACCAGTTCTTCACATACACAAAGTCAGCATCTTCAAGAGCTTTTTTCTGGTTATATTCTACGGCTACTCCTCCGGCAAACTCTTCAGCCAGCTCATATCCTTCAGGATGAGTGATCGTCAGGTCTACAGGTGCTTCTCGCATCCATTCTACAAATGAATTAGGAACTGCTTGAGGAAGTGCTTTCACATGCGGAGCCCAGGTGATTACCACCTTAGGCTTTTCAGCTTTATTCCAGTTTTCTTCAATCGTCATCCAATCGGCAAGACTTTGCAACGGATGCCTGGTAGCGCTTTCAAGGCTCACTACCGGAAGGCCAGAGTACTTGATAAAGGCATTCAATAACTGCTCTGAATAATCGGTGTTTCTGTCTTTCAACTCCGGAAAGGTTCGAACCCCCAACACATCGAAGTACTGACCCATGACACCAGCCGCTTCCTTAATGTGTTCAGCCTTATTACCATTCATCTTCACTCCATCTTCGAACTCTAGCGCCCAGCCATCTTTTCCAATGTCGAGCACAATGGCTTCGGCACCGAGGTTTTGAACTGCTACCTGGGAGCTCAGGCGTGTTCTCAAACTTGGATTGAGAAATATCAGTCCAGCCCTTTTTCCCCTGGCAAAATCGGGATTGAAAGGATTAGCCTTGAGTTCGAGGGCCTTTTTTACCAGGCTACCCGGGTCTTTTACATCTTTTACAGAAGTGAAGTGTTTCATATAAAGTTTATGTGTTGTGAGGTTTCGAAGTTTTGATCTTGATTAACTTCTAAACTTGTGAACATCTCAACGACACAACATTAGTTTTTCAATTCAATTTTTAATGCTTCAAGGAATTGATTCAACTCTTCCTTGGTAACTGCCAATGACGGCAACAATCTCATGGTGTTTTTATCGCCAGCGGAGCCGGTAAATATTTTATGTCCAAATAGCAGATTCTTTCTTAGCTCAGCCACCGGAAAGTCGAAGCTCATGCCCAGCATAAGGCCCATTCCACGTACTTCTTTAATCTGCGGAATAGACTTGAGCTCAGCAATCAGCCAATCTCCCAATTCAGCAGCGTTCTCCATTAGCTTCTCTTGTTCGATCACTTCTAAGACGGCCAATGATGCGGCACATGCCAAATGATTTCCGCCAAAAGTGGTTCCCAACATGCCATGCCAAGGCTGAATGTGAGGAGCAATCAAAATCATGGCTACCGGAAAACCATTACCAATTCCTTTGGCCAGAGAGATTACATCGGGTTGAATGCCGCTATGCTGATAAGCGAAGAACTTACCGGAACGACCTGCTCCAGATTGCACTTCATCCATAATCAACAAGGCGCCAGCTTCTTTACAAAGTGCCGAAACCTGCTGCAGATAATCATTGCTTGGCACATAGATACCCGCAACTCCTTGCATGCCTTCGATAATGACAGCAGCGGTTTGATCATCAAGCTCAGCTTTTAAGGCCTCGATGTCATTCATTGGTACAAAAACCACTTGATGGTCTGCATTGAAAGGCGCTACAATTTTTGGGTTATCAGTAGCGGCAACAGCACCTGAAGTACGGCCATGAAAGGCTTGCTTCATGGCAATGACTTTCTTTCTACCAGTGTGGAAAGAAGCCAGTTTCAAGGCATTTTCATTTGCTTCGGCACCAGTACTACAAAGGAATAATTGATAGTCTTCGCAACCGGAAACCTGACCCAACTTCTCAGCCAGTTCCTGCTGAACCGAATTCTGAACAGCATTGGAATAAAATCCAAGAGCGTTCAACTGGTCGGTTAATCTCTTCACATAATGTGGGTGTGTATGACCAATTGAGATCACTGCGTGGCCTCCATAAAGGTCCAGGTATTCAGTTCCCTCCTTATCCCAAAGTTTTGAACCCAGTGCTTTTACTGGCTCAATGTCATATAGGGGATATACATCGAATAATTTCATTTTTTCTTCTTTAACATCTTAAAATGAGCCCCCATCCAAACCTTCCCCCAAGGGGGAAGGCTTAACATTCTGCCAGAGTGGACTGAATATGTCAGACCTTGCACTCTGCATAGCCCCTCTCCTCATGGAGAGGGGTTGGGGTGAGGCCTCAAAAAGCACTTGCCTTCAATTTCAGTCCGGTAGTTTCATCTAATCCGAACATCAAATTCATATTTTGTACAGCCTGACCGGAAGCTCCTTTTAACAAATTGTCAATGGCCGACTGAACCATCAGATAGCCATTATGCATCTGTAAATGGATGAAGCATTTATTGGTATTCACCACTTGCTTTACATCTAAAGGGTTATCAGTTACCCAGGTAAATGGGTGTCCGTCATAGTATTCCTTATATACCCTAATGGC
>JABXIP010000131.1 GCA_013373005.1 Cytophagia bacterium
ATGGAGTTTGAAGATGGTGTTACTGGCATGATAGAAGAAAGCTGGACTAAGTTGGGTGGAATGGACGATAGAGCGGAAATCCATGGAACCGAAGGAGTGGCTTATGCCGATGTTCTACAAGGAAATTCTATCCAGACCTACAGCAACAAAGGAGTGAGTTATGCGGTGGAAAAAGCCGGTAACACGGTAGGCTGGAGCTTTACCATGTATGAGGAAAGCTGGAATTATGGCTTCCCTCAGGAGTTTGCGCACTTTGTTGACTGTGTGAAGAATGATAAGCAGCCCCTCGTAACAGGAGAAGACGGTAAGGCGGTACTTGAAGTGATTTTTGCGGCCTATGAGTCGGCAGGAACGGGAAGAAAAGTTGAACTTCCTTTCAAAACAGATGCTGAAAAACCAATTAGACTTTGGAAGAAATAGGCCATGAATAGGAGAGAAGCTTTGTTTCATACTGCCGCACTTTTGGGTGGAACCATAGTGGGGTCACAAGTATTTCTTTCAGGATGTTCTCAGGCCAAGCAGGGGTTCGTTGAATTAACAGAAGCTGATGTCAATTTTCTAAATGAAGTTGCTGAGGTGATTATACCAATAACACCTGACTCAGGCGGAGCCAAGGCAGCCAATATTGGTGCGTTCATGAAAATTATTGTGACAGATTGCTACGATCAGTCAGAGGCAGATAAGTTCTATTCGGGAATTGATAAAATGAATTCGGAAGCCAAAAGGGGCTTTTCGGTTGATTTTATGTCCTTGAGTTCAGAACAGAAGTTCAAGCTGATAGCTACCATCGATCAAGAGGCGAGAGACAAGGACAATCACTACTTCCGCATGATGAAAGAACTCACCTTGTGGGGCTATTTCAGTTCAGAAGCAGGCTGCAAGGAAGCCTTAAGATATAACCCAATTCCGGGCCGATATGAAGCCTGCATACCCTATAACAACGAACCAGCCTGGGCAGGATGAGAGTACAATATTTCGACAGTTATGATGCCATGAGTAAGGTTTCGGCTGAAATGGTGATGAATACCCTATGCCAGAAACCTGACATGATGCTTTGCGCAGCCACCGGTAATTCTCCCACGGGGCTTTATAAGGAACTGGCTAATGCCTATCAATCCGATCGTTCGATATTCGATCAGCTGCGAATTTTCAAGTTGGACGAATGGGGTGATATGGAAGCTAATGTTCAGGCTTCTTGTGAATATTATTTGCAAGAGCATGTTTTGAATCCACTGCAAATTTCTGGTAACAGATACATAGCCTTTCAGAATAACCCATCCGACCCAAAGGCCGAATGCGAGCGTGTACAAGGTATTTTGAATCAACAAGGCCTTATAGACATATGTGTACTCGGTTTGGGTGCCAATGGTCACATGGGGCTCAACGAACCTAATGAAGAACTTCAACCACATTGCCATGTAGCACAGCTGGCAGAACTTACCTTATCACATGGAATGATTGCGGACATTCAGCCCAAACCAACTTACGGCATGACCATCGGTATTGAAGATATTCTGGCATCGAAACACATTCTCATGTTGGTAGTAGGATCGGCCAAAAAACAAGCCACCGATATGCTATTGAGCGGAGAAGTGACCAATGAATTTCCTGCGACTCATCTTCAAAGACATGCCAATGTGGATTGTCTGATTGTGAGGCAGGAATTGTAAATACCTAAAAGGAGGTATTTTCGATTGTTTGTAAATGTCTTAAATTCAGTCTGTTATTAAACCTTATACAGATGAACACTGCATTTCAAGAGAATCAAGTTCCTAATACTAATCTTAGCTATTATAGGATCAGAAAATGGATCGGCACTTTCGGTATACTGCTACCAATCTTCGCTCCAATAATTGCTGATGAAAAATTGACTTCCATTAGTCATTATTATTACACTGAGGCAGGAGTGTTTTTTACCAGCTTACTCATTCTAATTGGGGTCTTTCTGGCCTCTTATCATGGTTATGATAAGGTAGATAATATCATCACCTGGGTGGGTGGTATTAGTATTGCCTTGGTGGCCATTATACCAACTCCGCTGGATGAATGCTGCACAGGCATAGGGCCAACTCCCATATGCTCTTGTGAGGGAGATATGCTTCTTGGCTTTATTCCACCCCAAATTATACACTTTGGAGGGGCTGTGCTGTTCTTTATTTGTATGGCTATTATGTGTGTGAGGCAATTCACCCAGGGAGACAAAAGTGAGCCGGGAAAGAAATGGAGAAATCTCATTTACAATATTTGCGGATATGGGATTTTTGCAACCCTTGGGTATTCAGGTGTTATGATTTTTGGTGGATATGTGGCGGAAGAAAGTCGATTTATATTCAGGGTAGAAGTAGTGATGCTGGTTTTGTTTGCAGCGGCATGGCTGTTAAAGGGAGAAGCCTTGAAGGATATTGATAATGGCCTTGAATTTATAAAGGAGAAATTTTCAAAAAACTGACGACAAACCTTAGAAGTTAGTTGATCTCTTGTAAGAGTAAAGACTTGAACTAGAACCTTCTGAATTAATTAATTTGATGTGATCAATGATTAACTAAAATCGATATAAAACAATTAAAAAATAGTTTTTAACGTCAATTTCTACACCGATAGTGGCGATAAAGCCAGTTGGAATGAGTTAATGAATTTATTGAATGAGGTTTTTTTAAGAACTAGAATTTTGGCTTTATAAGCAAAGGCCAACTAGTGAGTACTACTCACTAGTTGGCCTTTTTTTATTCAGGATTCAAAACACTGGCAGGGTTCTCCCTTGCCTTTCGAATGGTTTCAATAGAGATAAGAAGAGATGGGATGAATATTGAAATAATGATAGCCACAGGAAGAATGAACCAGCTTTGAGCCATCGATATTCTGTAGGCATATTCACGCAGCCATTGGCTGCTCAACCAGCTGCCAAGGGGTACCGCAACTAGGTTTGCTATTAAAATCGTCAAAAAAAAGCCTTTGGAAAGCACCCAATTAAGGTTGGTAAGTTTGGCGCCCAAAACCTTCCTTACAGCTATCTCCTTACTTCTTTTGGCGATGCTAAAGCTGGTCAAGGCCAATAAGCCTACTAATGAAAGCATTGAAGCTATAATGCTTGACCAACTGATCAGCTGAATACTTCTTTTTTCAGTCCTATATTGACTTTCTAGCCTTTCATCGAGAAAAAAGTGACTCATGCTGTAATTAGGATCTATCTCTGTGAGTGTTTTTTCGAGTCCGGCAAGCGTTTCAGGAATATCGGTTCCCTTCGTTTTTACAGAGAGGAGTACTCTATATGGAGTATCCATCGAAATCATTAGTGGCTCAATCTGATACTTCAGCGAAGCATTGTGGAAATCTTTCATTATACCAATGATTGGACCTTTTCTATTTCCAACCACTATGCTTTGATTAATGGGATCACCTCCCTCCGGAAATAGTTTTTTTATGGCTTCTTCATTCAAAATGAAAGCTTCTTTATCAGTTGCTAGGTCAGGATTAAAATCTCTTCCGGCTACCAAAGGAATTTCAAATGTCTCCAGAAAGCCGGTTTGGGTTCTTATTTCGGAAATAGCCATAGCTGAATTTGGATCCTGTCCATCGAGGTAGGCAATTTGTCCGCTGGCGCCACCTCCAGGCATCGACTGAGCCATGGAGAAATTTTCTACCTGTGGCAATTGCTTCAATCCATTCTCAATAGTTAAGAGTTGTTCTTTGTGAATATCATTAAGATTATCAATTACAATAACATGATCTTGGTTGAAGCCTGGGTTGGAACTTTTCATAAACTGAATTTGAGTCTTGAAATAGCCAAGATTGATTAAAAGAACAATGGCAATTACAAACTGAAAGCCAACCATAAGGGAGGTTACCCTGCTTTTTCCTTTACTGTGAAAGACCTGCTTTCGGAGGATTCTATTTGGTGAGAATGAAGAAATGAGTAAGGCTGGGTACAATCCTGTAATCAAGCCTAAAGCAATTGCAGCAGAGAAAAGAATAAGAAGCGTAGGAAAGGAGTTCCAATAAGTAACCTCTGCATTAATTGTCAGGGCTTCGCCTAATGGCTCGATAAGAGCCTGAATCAAAAAAAGGGCAAAAGCAAATGACAGAATGGTGACAAATACAGATTCTGTCAGGAATTGTGAAATAAGGTTACCTCTAAATGCTCCCAGTACTTTTCTAACTCCAATTTCTTTAATTCTCTTCTCATAACTGACAGTTGAAAGGTTAATGAAATTGAAGACAGCTATCAGATGAATAAGCAGGTCAATTACAACAAGAATTCTTATGGTTTCAATGCTGCCTCTTTCGGGAGAAGTGGAAATATCTTCAGAATAAAGGTGAATCTCTGTTAAAGGCTGAAGAGAGTTGTGAATACTGGAAGTGAAACTGCTGAACCTCTGACTCATTTCTGAATCATAGATGTCCAACACCTGCTCACCCGTTGATTCAGCATCTACCCCTTCCGCATAAAGCAAATAAGTCCAGAATTCAAGACCACTATCATAAGCTATTAAATCCCATTCACTATCGGTTTCTCCAGCTATGAGCACATCGAACTGCAAGTGTGAGGTTTTAGGAATTTCAATGACATCAAGTAAGGGATAGGTTTTGCCATTAATGATAAGCTCCTCAGGAGATAAAGGGATTTTACCAAAAATTTCTAATGCGGTTTCCTCACTCATCACTAGTCCACCATTATTAAAGGCATTGGCATTGAAATTTCCTGCCAGAAGCGATTTAAAGCTAAAAACATTGAAAAATGAATAATCTGATAGAATGAGAGTTTTACCCAGAAAGTTGTTTTGGTTATGAACAAGATCAACATTTCCACCCCTTAGCAATCTCACTGCATCTTCAACCCCTGCTATATCTTCAACAGTTTTAGGTGCCAGTGTGCCAAAACTAATGGCAGTTTTTATAACTCTACCATTGTTGGTTGTGTAACCCGAAATTACTCTGTGAATTCTGTCTTTCTTCTCGTGAAACTGATCATAGCTCAATTCATGACGAATAAAAATGAAGAGTAACAATGAGATAGAAATACCTGTTGAGAGACCTAAAATATTGACGAGCGAAAAATATGGTTGTCTTCTGAGTGCCCGAATGGCAGAAATAAAATAGTTTCTAAGCATTGTTTAAGTTTTAAGAGTTTGACCAATAGACTTTTAAGATAGTCATTCGTTACCAAAAACATGAGTTAAAGCTTGCGAACCTGTTTTAAGCTGTATGAATTGGTAACTTTTGGGGAAGTGCTTAATTCGGATTCATTATTTCGAAACTGTACCAATGTACCGTAAAACCTTATGCTAATAGCCTGTAGGAATTTATGCCATGTCTTTCAATGCTTTAACAAATTTATCCAATTCCTGAGTTGTGGTATATACGTTTGGTGTAATTCTACAGCCATGAACTCCGGCACCGTCAATCGCTACTGTCCAGATATTATAATCTTCGAGCAATTGCTTAGACATGTCTGATGGTTTCATTCCCCTAATACCTACATTGGCGATGGCACAGGATCGAGCTTTATCGGTAGGAGTGTTGATGACTACGTTTTCAATTTCACGCACTTTGTCTACCCAATAGTTCTGTAAAAATCTCAAACGAGCCTCTTTTCTCTCAATGCCAATCACTTTATGATAGTCAATGGCATCCATTATGGTAAGATCGGTAGCAACAGGGTGTGTTCCTGTATGGTTCAATCGCTTGATGTCTCCTGGTTTGGTCGGTCCTTCTGCAATAAGAGGCCAGGTCTTATCAACCTTATCCTTTTTAACATAGAGAAATCCTGCACCCAAGGGAACGCTGAGCCATTTATGAAGGCTGGTGCCATAGTAGTCGCAATCAAGCTCTTTCATATTGAAGTCTATTTGCCCGAAGGCATGAGCACCATCTACCATTACTTCAACTCCCATGCCGTGCGCCATATCGCAAATCTTTCTGATAGGTAAAATGTGCCCTGTAATATTGATCAAATGACAGACCATGAGCAATTTGGTCTTTGGCGTAATGGCTTTTCTATATGCCTCCACAATCACTTCATCGCTTGAAGGATCCATTGGAACATCAATGGTTTTTAGAGCAATTCCCTGCCTTGCTTCAACCTGTTTGAACATGTTGAGCATGGCGTCATAATCTTGGTTAGACATTACCGCTTCATCGCCTTTTTGCCAGGGAAAGCCCTGAATAATCGTGTCTAGTGATTCCGTTGTGTTTCGTGTGATAATCAATTCTTCATTGCTACAATGAGCAAGTTCTGCTAAAGCGTTAACTGACTTAGCCTTGTTTTCCGACTGAACAGTACGCATGTAGTAAGAAGCCTGATAATTGACTTCTCTTATTCTCTCAAGATACCTTTCAAGAGTAGGCTGGGGGAGCATGCAATAATATCCATTCTCAAGGTTGATGTATTCAGGTTTGAGTAGATAATCCTTCCTTATCTTAGCCCAGAAGTCATCGTTTTGAGCAAACTCATAATCGCTTTGCCAAGCATAATGCTCTGAGAGTTTCTGAATTTCTCTATAGAATGGGGTAGTGGCCAGTGAGGCCCCCATCAGGTTTTTGAGGAATGTACGCTTGTCCATTGGGTTTGATTAAAGCAAGAAGTTAGTCTTAATCAAAAATTATGGCAAGCATTATTGGTTAAAGGAGGAATTTAGGCTGCCAATTCTCACGACCGGAGCCATATGAAATGTATTATTGAAACTTCTTCTTGTAGTCTTCAATACTCTTTATGATGATAGATTTAGCTGTTTGAGCATCTTGAAACTCTTCCACTTCAACCGTTTTGTTTTCTAGCTTCTTATAGTCTTCAAAGAAGTTTCTTAACTCTTTGATGAAGTGTTTGGGCAACTCAGAAATGTCGTTAAAGTGCTTAACAGACATATCGTTATTGGCAACGGCAATGATTTTGTCATCTTTTTCACCACCATCTAGCATTTGCATTACGCCAATTACTTTAGCATCAACTAAACACATGGGAACAATGGATATTTGAGAGAGCACCAGAATGTCCAATGGGTCATGGTCATCGCAATAGGTCTGAGGGATAAAGCCATAATTGTGTGGATAATACATGCTGGAGTAAATCACACGGTCCATTTTCAGCAAGCCAGTCTCCTTATCCAACTCATATTTCGCTCTGGTATTCTGAGGAATCTCTATGATACCATTCACCACATTTGGAGCATCTTCTCCCACAGCCACTTTGTGCCACGGATTATTCAAATCGATCATTTTTAAACCTTTTTGCAAAGGTAGGTAATGAATGAAATATTGAGTGCAATAAATCAGAAGACTAGGCTAACGTTAGCATAAATGGTAGGGTAACATACAATCAGCAGTTGCTAGTTTACCTTTGACAAACTTGAGTCTCCAGCAAATTCTGCAGTCATGTCTTTGCCACTTCTATCTAGATAAGTTTGTCAAAGGTCTTTTGATTTGATTATGCCTTAGTAAAAGCTCTCTCTGAAGTTGAAATGACTTCGGAATCTAGTTTTTCGTCAAGCTAAATATATCCTTCCTTCTGTCTTTCAGGTTTTTCACCGAACCCACATTGTGCAGTTCTGTCAATAAGTCAAGGTCTACATCTGCAATTACAATCATTTCAGTGTTTGGAGTTGCTTCGGCTTTTATTCCGTTAGTGGGGAATTGAAAGTCACAAGGTGTGAACACCATAGACTGCGCATATTGAATATCCATGTTGTGTACATTAGGAAGGTTACCCACACTTCCTGCTATGGCCACATAACACTCATTTTCAATGGCTCTGGCCTGAGCACAATGCCTTACTCGTGAGTAGCCATTTTGAGTATCGGTCAAGAATGGAACGAAGAGGATATCCATACCCTCATCAGCCAATAGGCGTGGGAGTTCAGGGAACTCGACATCGTAGCATATAAGGATGCCTATTTTACCGCAGTCAGTATCGAAGGTGGTAACTTTGGAACCACCAGTCATGGCCCAAACCTTTTTCTCATCAGGCGTTGCGTGCAGCTTTTCGTACCTGTCGATCTTACCATCTCTCTTACACAAGTAGCCTACATTGTAAAGTTTATCATCTACCACTTCGGGCATACTGCCTGCAATAATATTAATATTGTAAGAGACAGCCAGATGCGAGAATTCTTCAACAATATCTGGAGTAAATTCTGCCAATTTTCTTATGGCATCAGCTTCACCCAGATGGTTAAACTCAGCCATCAGTGGCGCATTGAAAAACTCAGGAAAAAGAGCGAAATCACTCTTATATCC
>JABXIP010000374.1 GCA_013373005.1 Cytophagia bacterium
AAGAACAAAATGACAGTGATAAATGCAATCAGGGCAAAACTCATTGCTACAGTCTTTGCCCTGATCAGAGATGATAGAAAATATGAAAAAATCTATATCCCAAACCTTGCTTAATCCATAAGAATAGAGAGGGACAGTACATTCTGCAAGAATTAAACTGCAATGCTCTTAGATCCACACTGTAACATCTTCCCCCTCGGGGGAAGACAGGAGATGGGGGCTTTTTAGGCCTATTGCAATCCGATAGGGATTCCCGCCTACGCGGGAATGACGGTTAAATTATACGGGAATGACAGCCTCCTCAAACACCCTCTCCACCGCCTGCGCTGCTCTTCTACCTTCTGCGATGGCCCAAACCACAAGGCTTTGGCCTCTTCGGCAATCTCCTGCGGCAAAGATCATCGCTTCACTGGTCTGACCACTTGGAGTGGTCTGACCAGTAAGTTTTGAGGCTTTGAAGTTGGAAGTTTTGATATTGCCTCTAGGATCAAGTTCTAACTCAAATTGAGTTGAAAGGCTCTTTTCATGGTGAACAAAACCTATCGCTAAAAAGGCCATATCGCAGTCAATCACCTCTTCTGAGCCTGGAATTTCTTCGTATTGGAATTTGGCTTTATCTGTCCATTGGATTCTGACCGTTTCTACACCTTTCAACTGACCTGCTTCACCTATAAATCGTTTGGTGAGGATTGACCAGTCGCGGGCCACTCCTTCCTCGTGTGAAGTAGAAGTATTCAGCGTCATTGGCCATTCGGGCCATGGATTGGTTTGAGTTCTTGCTGAAGGCGGTTTGTCCATCAACTCAATCTGGGTTACTGATGTTGCCCCCTGGCGGTTGCTTGTACCCACACAGTCGGCTCCGGTATCACCTCCACCAATCACCAATACCTTCTTGCCTTTGGCATTCAGCTCGGGAGATAATTCAGCAATTTCGCCTGAAATGAGTCGGTTCTGATGCGTCAGGAACTTCATAGCAAAGTGCACACCGTTGAGCTCTCTGCCTTCAATTGGCAAATCACGTGGCACGGTTGATCCTACACAAAGTACCACAGCATCGAATTGTGCTTCCAGCTCTGCAGCGGTTATATCTTTACCGATTTCCACTCCGCATTGAAAGTTGATACCGGCCTGTTCCATCAAACTCACTCTCCGAGCCACCACTTCTTTATTCAGCTTAAAGTCAGGAATTCCTAATCTTAAAAGTCCACCCGGAACTTCATCGCGCTCATAGACAGTAACGGCATGGCCTTGCTTTCTCAGCTCTTCGGCCGCAGCGAGTCCTGCCGGACCTGAACCCACAACAGCTACAGTTTTACCACTTTCAAAATTCGGCACAATGGGTTCTTCCCAACCTTCCAAAAATGCCCTCTCCGAGATTTCCTTTTCAATATGCTCAATATTCACAGCAGCATTGTTAATGCCTAGCACACAACTAGCTTCACATGGGGCGGGACAAATTCTACCTGTGAATTCAGGGAAGTTGTTCGTGCTTTTCAGCACATCCCAGGCTTCTTTCCATTCACCACGATAAACGGCATCGTTGAAATCAGGAATCTTATTTCCTAATGGACAGCCATTGTGGCAAAATGGAATTCCACAGTCCATACAGCGAGCAGCCTGCTCAGTATACTGACCTTCATCCCACGACTCCACAAACTCTTCAAAGTGATGAACACGCTCTTCTGGAGCCTGCATGCTCTTCTTGTCTCTGCTATATTTTAAAAATCCTTGTACGTCTCCCATTATACCATCACTTTAGAAAAATCTCTCTTTTTAGCCATTACACGCTTGTATTCAGTCGGAATTACTTTCACAAAATTCGTTTTGGCTATGTCCCACTGACTAAGTAGCTCAATGGCTTTCACACTGTTTGTATATCTATGGTGCTTCTCCAGCATCATATGCAGGAAGTTAAAATCATCCTCTTCAGGGAATTCCACTTCCACCAAATCCATATTACATCTCGACTCAAAATCGAAGTCTGCTGCATAGACATAGGCGATACCGCCCGACATTCCAGCTGCGAAGTTCTTACCGGTTTCTCCCAGCACTACCACGCGGCCACCGGTCATGTACTCACAACCGTGATCGCCAACACCCTCTACAACAGCCTTGGCACCTGAGTTTCTCACAGCAAAGCGTTCGCCTGCCTGACCATTCACATAGAGTCTTCCACGGGTAGCACCGTAAAGCGCCACGTTACCAATCAGCACGTTGTCTGCTGCTTTGCACTCACTCTCCGGATTTGGATAAATCACCAACTTTCCTCCAGAAAGACCTTTTCCAACATAGTCGTTGGCTTCACCCTCCAGGTTGAAGGTAATGCCATGAGAAAGGAAGGCTCCGAAACTCTGACCAGCCGCTCCCTGGAAATCTACTGTAATGGTTCCATCGGCTAAACCTTCTGGACCGAACTGCTCAGTGAACTTACCGGCCAACATGGCACCTGTGGTTCGGTTTTCATTATGAATACACTGCTCAAAGCGAACTCTTTCCTGATGCTTAAAAGTGGGTTGTGCCAGCTTAATCAGCTGATGATCCAACACATCTGTTGTTCTGGAACGCTGTTCCTGTGTCTTGTACTGAGGCTCTCCTTTTTCGGCAAAAGGATTATCCAGAATTCTAGTCAGGTCAATCTCGCCTGCCTTTTCGGTTGCCTTGGCCTTATTGAAGCTCAGTAAATCGGTTCGACCTACCAGCTCATTCACGGTTCTAATACCCAATTCAGACATAATGATTCTTAGTTCTTCGGCCATCATAGTAAAGAAGTTCACAATATGCTGAACCTCTCCGGTGAACAGCTTTCTCAGTTCTGGTCTTTGGGTAGCAACACCTACCGGGCAGGTATTCAGGTGACACTTACGCATCATGATACAGCCTTCAACAACCAACACTGCGGTAGCTACACCCCATTCCTCGGCCCCGAGCATGGCTGCTATGGCCACATCTCTTGCCGTTTTAATCTGTCCATCAGTCTGCAGCTTCACGCGCTTTCTCAAACCATTTCTTAGCAGGGTCTGATGTGCCTCAGCCAAACCAATTTCCCACGGAATTCCTGCATGCTGAATAGAGCTGATTGGCGATGCTCCGGTTCCACCATCGTGGCCGGAAATCAGAATATTATCTGCATTAGCCTTTGCGACACCTGCTGCAATGGTTCCTACACCAGCTTCTGCTACCAGCTTCACGTTGATGTCAGCTTTGGAATTCACATTTTTCAAGTCGAAAATGAGCTGAGCCAGGTCCTCTATGGAATAGATATCGTGATGTGGGGGTGGTGAAATTAGCGTTACCCCTGGTGTGGAATGTCTGATTCGGGCTATGTTTTCATCTACCTTTAAGCCTGGTAATTGGCCTCCTTCACCAGGTTTTGCACCCTGAGCCACTTTAATCTGCAATTCGTCAGCATTGATCAGGTAGTGAGTGGTTACACCAAAGCGGCCACTGGCCACCTGTTTAATGGCCGAACGGGCTAGCAATCCATCACTTCCCGGGGTAAATCTGGCCGCATCCTCTCCTCCCTCTCCACTGTTAGATTTACCGCCAATGAGGTTCATGGCCTTAGCAATAGTGGTGTGTGCTTCTTCCGATATTGAACCAAATGACATAGCTCCGGTTGCAAAGCGTTTCATGATGTTAGAAGCAGGCTCCACCTCTTCCAACGGAATAGAATCAGTCTTTTTAAAATCGAATAGACTTCTGAGGGTTACATTTTCTTTTTCCTGATCATCAATTTCTCTGGAATATTCTCTGAACAGTTCGAGGTTATTTAAACGGGTAGATTTCTGTAGCAAGTGAATGGTTTTCGGGTTGAAAAGGTGCTTCTCTCCTTCTGCCCTCCACTGGTAGATTCCACCATCGGCCAATCTTTTGGCAATGGCTTTCTCATCATGAGCGAATTCATAATTAGCCTTGATTTCCTTTTCAAGCCCGGCAAAGCTCTTCCCTGAAATACGACTTGGCGTACCCTTAAAGCAGAGTTTTACAATCTCATCGCTCAATCCTAGTATTTCGAAAATCTGGGCACTCTCATATGATTGTAGAGTGGATATACCCATTTTTGAAAGAATTTTTCTTAGTCCGTAGCCGATGGCCTTGATGTACTGCTCTATGGCTTCTTCTACCTGATCTGGCTCTGAAATGGAGTTCAGCGTTTCAAAGGCCAGGTAAGGACAAACCGCAGAAGCTCCGTAAGCAATAAGTGTGGCGAAGTGATGCGTTTCAACCACATCTCCTCCTTCAATGACCAAACTTACTCGGGCTCGAATTCCCTGATCAATAAGGTAGTGATGCACAGCTCCAGTTACCAATAAAGATGGGATTGAAAGCTCACCAGCCTTAGGTCGGTTGCTCAACACCAGAATATTCACCCCTCCTCTTACCAAATCAGCAGC
>JABXIP010000474.1 GCA_013373005.1 Cytophagia bacterium
AATGCCGAAAAGTTTTTCGAACATTTTCAAAATCATCCGCAGATAGAGATAGTCTCTGTCTTCACTAATAATAAGTCGGCTGGAGTAATTGAAAGAGCAACTCGCTACGGTATTCAGCATCATGTATATAACCGAACTTTCTGGGAAACTGGTGAGGAAATCATCGAAATTCTTAAGGAAGAAAAAATCGATTTTATAGTGCTGGCTGGCTTTATGCTTCTTATTCCTGAACAATTGGTAAAAGTTTTCAGCAACAGAATATTCAACATTCATCCTGCCCTTCTTCCAAAGTTTGGAGGCCAAGGCATGTATGGCTCTAATGTGCATAAAGCTGTCAAGGCAGCTGGCGAAACGGAGTCAGGCCTCACCATTCATTTTGTAAACGAGCATTATGATGAAGGAAAGATCATTTTTCAGGAGAAATGTTCACTGGAACCGACAGATTCTGCCGAAGACATAGCAGCCAAAGTGCTGAAGTTGGAACATAAAAATTATCCGAAAGTGGTTGAGCAAGAAGTTCTCAAATCGATATAAAATCCCTACTTTTGCGACTTAATTAATCCCCTTCGAACATGTCGCAGGTAAAAATCAAATCCGCATTAATCTCAGTCTTTTACAAAGACAACCTGGCCCCAATCATTGAGCTTTTGAAAGCCAACGGAGTCACCATTTACTCAACAGGTGGAACACAAAAATTCATCGAAGAACAGGGAGCCGAAGTAGTTCCTGTTGAAGACCTAACCAGCTATCCATCAATTTTTGGCGGAAGAGTGAAAACCCTTCACCCTAAAGTTTTTGGTGGAATTTTGCACAGAAGAGATAATGAGGGCGACTTGGGTCAAGCTAAGGAATTCGAGATTCCTTCAATCGATCTGGTGATCGTTGATCTTTACCCATTCGAAGAAACAGTTGCCTCTGGCGCTGCTGAGCAAGACATTATTGAGAAGATTGATATTGGTGGAATTTCCCTTATCAGAGCTGCCGCTAAGAACTTCAAAGATGTGCTTATCGTTTCTTCTCGCGAGCAATATTCGGCTGTTGAAACTCTTTTAAAAGAGAAAAACGGATCTACCGACCTTGCCGACAGAAGGAAGTTTGCAGCTGAGGCATTCGACATCTCTTCTCACTATGATTCTGCCATTTTCAACTACTTCAACCAAGAAGAAGGCCTTGACAAATTCAAAGTAAGTGAGCGTTCAGGCAAGCAACTGAGATATGGTGAAAACCCGCATCAGGAAGGTCATTTCTATGGCCCAATGGATGAGCTTTTCGATCAACTGAATGGAAAAGAGCTTTCATACAACAACCTGGTAGACATTGATGCCGCGGTTTGTCTGATTGAAGAATTTGATGCTTCTGAAAATGCATTCGCTATTCTTAAGCATACCAATGCTTGTGGTGTGGCCATAGGAACCGATGTGAAAGATGCTTATCTGAAAGCTTTTGAGGCTGATACAGTGAGTGCTTTTGGTGGTGTTTTGGTTTGTAACCAAACCATCGACATGGCTGCCGCAGAGGAGTTGAACAAACTTTTCTTCGAAGTATTGATTGCTCCTGCATTCGATACAGATGCGCTTGAATTACTAAAGGGGAAAAAGAACAGAATTTTACTCGTTAAAAAGCAAAATTTAACGGCCAAGAAACAATATAAGAGCTTGTTGAACGGTGTTATAGTTCAGGATAGAGATTTGGTAACAGATCAGGCTGCCGACTTTAAAACCGTAACCAAAAGAGAAGTAACTGAAGCTCAGAAAAAAGCTTTGGTTTTTGCCTCTAAGGTTTGCAAGCATACCAAGTCAAACACCATCATACTCGCTACTGAAAATCAAATGCTGGCAAGTGGTGTGGGACAAACTTCGAGAGTAGATGCGTTGAGACAGGCGATTGAAAAAGCTAAGTCGTTCAACTTTGAGTTGAAGGGTGCGGTAATGGCCTCAGATGCTTTCTTCCCATTCCCTGATTGTGTAGAAATTGCACATGAAGAAGGAATAGAAGCAGTAATTCAGCCAGGTGGATCTATCAAAGATGAACTTAGCATCAACTTTTGTGACGAACACAACATGGCCATGGTATTTACTGGCACAAGACATTTTAAACACTAATTTTGATTAGGCTGGCTTTTTACGAATCATTACATTAGTCAAATTATTTAAACGACAAGGAGACCAACTCAAATGGGTTTTTTCGATTTTCTTACAAGTGATATTGCCATTGACCTTGGAACGGCCAATACACTCATTATTCATAGAGATAAAATTGTGGTAGACGAACCGTCTATCATTGCCATAGATAAAAATTCCAACAAGGTATTGGCCATCGGTAAGGAAGCCATGAACATGCACGAAAAAACGCATGACAACATCAAAACCATCAGACCTCTGAAAGATGGTGTGATTGCCGACTTCGAAGCTGCCGAAATGATGATCAAGGGAATGATCAAAATGATCGACCTGAAGAAACGAAGCTTTATGCCTTCTTCTCACAGAATGGTCATCTGTATTCCTTCTGGTATTACCGAAGTAGAAAAGCGTGCCGTACGTGACTCTGCTGAGCATGCCAATGCCAAAGAGGTTTATATGATTTATGAGCCAATTGCTGCGGCTATTGGCACAGGAATTAAAATCGATGAGCCGGTTGGTTCCATGATCGTTGATATTGGAGGTGGTACTACTGAGATTGCGGTAATCGCATTGAGCGGTATTGTTTGCGACCAGTCTATTCGCGTTGCGGGTGACACCTTCACCAAAGACATTCTCGATTACATGAGAAGACAGCACAATCTCCTGATTGGTGAGCGTTCTGCTGAAAAAGTAAAAATCGCTATTGGTTCTGCACTTACAGAGCTAGAAGATGCTCCTGAAGACTACGAAATCAGAGGTCGTGACCTGATGACCGGTATTCCAAAAGTGATCAAGATTTCCTACTCAGAAATTGCTTTCGCACTAGACAAATCGGTTTCTAAAATTGAAGAGGCTGTGCTAAAAGCACTTGAGATTTCACCGCCAGAACTTTCGGCCGATATCTACGACAGAGGTATTTACCTAACAGGTGGTGGTGCTATGCTGAAAGGTCTCGACAAGCGTTTGGCCCTAAAAACCAAACTCCCTATTCACATTGCAGACGATCCGTTAAGAGCAGTAGTAAGAGGTACAGGTGAGGCCTTGAAAAACATCAATTCATACAGAGCAGTGTTAATGACATAATCTGAATGAATGGGCCAGCTTCTTTCATTCCTATATCGATTTAGGGCATTCTTTACCTTTTTGCTCCTTGAGGCATTTTGTATTTGGCTCATTGTTCGGAATAACGATTACCAAAGAAGTAGCTTTTCAAAAACTACGGCAGGTTTGGTGGGTTCAATCAATGAATCTACAGAGAACATCTCTGAGTATTTCAGTCTGAAAAGAGTGAATCAGGAATTGGCAGAAGAAAATGCCAGACTGAAATCACTATTGCTCTCCAACCCTGCTTTACCATTAGTCAGTTTGAGTCCGCCTCCCATTGTCAGCGACTCAACCGACAGTCTCATTTATGAACTGATTCCGGCTGAGGTGGTGCGCAATAGCATTCGCAACACCAATAACACCTTTATGATTAATAAGGGATCGAATGACGGACTAGAAGCTGGAATGGGAGTAATCAATTCGTTCGGTGTGGTTGGGAAAATTCGGGATGTAAGCAAAAATTACGCTCAGGGAATCTCTCTGCTTAACACCAGAAACCCCATTTCGGCCAAACATAAAATCAGTGAAAGAATGGGCACTGTTTTGTGGGAAGGTGTAAATCCGCAAAGAGCCCGATTACTTTATTTAACCCCGGATGTTGGAGTAGAAGTGGGCGACACCATAGTTACCTCAAGCTTCAACTCTATTTTTCCAAAGGAGATTATGGTTGGTACCGTGCGCAGTAGCGAACCAGACAAAAACAACACTTACCTCAATGTTGAGATCGACTTGAGTGTTGAATTCGGAAGTCTTTCGTTTGTGTACGTGATTAAAAATCATGTAAAACCTGAGCAAGATTCATTAATCAATACAAACCCACAGCTGTTCTAATGAGTAAGCACGCAATTTTTCTTGGAGTAAGCTTTGTGCTCTTGCTGAGCCTTCAGGTGCTTGTATTCAGAAACTTTGTTTTTGTGCATGTTGGGTTCACTTTCATTTATCTCTTGTTTCTGCTAAGTATTCCGGTAGATTCAGGGTTTACAACAGGCATGCTCCTAGGTTTAGTAAGTGCTATCATCGTAGATCTCTTCTATCAGACCTTAGGTATCCATGCTTCAGCGGCCGTTTTCATCATGTTTGTGAGACCTATCTGGATGAAACTGGTAGTACCCAGAAGTGGATATGAAAGCAACGAGCTGGCAACCGTTGGAAACTATGGAATTAGCTGGTTTTTGAGCTATGCTGCCCCACTCATCTTCTCTTATTGCTGTATTGTATTTTTTGTTGAAGCAGGATCTTCACAATTCTTTTGGCATACCATAACAAAAGCGCTGGCTTCCACCGTTGTAACATTGGTATTTGTGGTCTTTACACAGTATCTTTTTTATCCCAAAACGAGCTAAGCCATGTTAGAAAACAGAAGACTTGTCATTCAGGGTTTATTCATTTTGGTAGGCGTGGTCTTCCTGGTAAAACTTTTTGCCTTGCAGGTAGCAGATAATACCTACCAGATGAAGGCCGAAAGAAACATTGTACATACTATTGTAGAATATCCTTTCAGAGGTCTGATGTACGACAGAGAAGGGAAGCTCATTGTTTACAATGAGCCAATCTATGACCTCATGGTAGTGCCAAGAGATGTCTATGTAGCAGATACCGCTGAGTTCTGCAGACTTTTTGAAATTACTGAAGAAGAGTTTCTGGCCAATATGCAAAAGGCAAGGGCCTACTCACCCGTAAAACCTTCAGCATTTCTGAAGAAAATTTCACATCAGAAATACGCTCAAATTCAAGATCATCTCTATCAGTTCAATGGCTTCTATGCCAACCCCAGAACCGTAAGAAAATACACCCAACCTATCTTGGCCAATGAGGTTGGTTACATTGGAGAAGTTAGTCCACGAGATTTGGAGCTAGATACTACAGATTATTACAAATCTGGCGACTATAAAGGCCTTACCGGACTTGAACAGTACTATGAGAAAGAACTACGTGGAGAAAGAGGCGAAAGCCGAAAAGTGGTGAATGTAAACGGTATTGAAAAAGGTAGTTTTCGTAATGGCGAGTTAGACATTCCATCCGTTCCGGGAAAAAACCTAATTACTACCATCGATCTCGAGCTTCAAGCTTATGCTGAAAAGTTAATGGCTGGAAGTCGTGGTAGCGTGGTAGCTATCGATCCGGCCACAGGAGAAGTCTTAGTAATGGTTTCAGCACCATCATATGATCCCAATTTACTAGCCGGTAAAAACTTCGGTAAGTATTTTGAAGAAATTAAAAACGATACTACCCATCGCTTATTCAATAGAGCCATTCAGGCTAAGTATCCTCCAGGTTCCATATTCAAAACTGTTCAGGCCCTGATTGCTCTGGATGAAGGCGTAATCACCACCGATGAAAAAATGAAAGTAACCCTTGGGAAAATTGGTGATCATGCTCCTGCGGGAATGTACGATGTTACCCGTGGAATTGAGCTTTCTTCGAATAATTACTTCAATGAAGTGATGAGACGTATTGTAGTCCAGGGTAGAGATAAAAGCTATTTTACGGATAGTCATATTGGCTTAGACCGTTGGGCAGATGCGGTTAGAAAATTCGGTTTTGGAAGCAAACTTGGGTTGGACATTAAGGGTGAGGATCCAGGTCTGGTTCCAGACGCTGATTACTATCACGCTAAGTATCCAAAAGAAAAAGGAAGCTGGGCTTACAGTACAATCTATTCTCTTTCAATCGGTCAAGGAGAACTTCTGGTTACCCCACTTCAGGTGGCTAACCTTGCGGCCATTATTGCTAACCGAGGCCACTACATAACCCCTCACTTGGTTAAAGCTATAGAAGAAAATGGAGAAAGGAAGGAGCTTGAATTCGAAAAGCATTATACCGGAAAAGGAGATGAATACTACCCAGCCATTATTGAGGGTATGGTGAAAGCGGTAAGAGGAACAGCTCAACGCGCCATCATTCCAGACATTACCATAGCCGGTAAAACGGGCACGGCCGAAAACGGACTAAAAGATGAGACTCTTGACCACTCGGTCTTTATGGCCTTCGCACCAGCAGAAAATCCAAGAATTGCTATTGCTGTTTATACTGAAAATGCCGGTTGGGGAGGAAGAGCCTC
>JABXIP010000129.1 GCA_013373005.1 Cytophagia bacterium
AGATAGAGATTGGAGGGAAGCCAGTGCTATTGATACAGACTCCGATGGTATTGCAGACCTTGATGATATCGATGACGATAATGATGGTATTCTCGATGTTGATGAAAGCTGTATTGATGTTTCGGTAGGGGCGGGAACTGCCACTGGGGTCACCGAAATTTCAGCTGATGTGGCGAACCCTGCCAATGTTATAGATGGCAACTTGGGAACCAGGGCAGACTTTAATAATGAAGGGGCCACATTACAGGTTGAGTTGAGAAATGGTAGTGCAGTTGCGGCCGGAACAGATATTACAATCAATGGGGAGCGTAGAAATAATACTACCCAGATGGTTGTGTCAGAATCCACTGATGGCGTAACATTTGGCAATGCAGTTACCTATTCTTTCGGGGCTCGCAGGTCTATTGAAGACATTAATCACACCTTGGCTACTAATGCAACCCATATCAGGATTGAAGCCATCAATTATGATGATGATATAAGAATTTATGAAGTTGACTATCCAGCATTCCTTCTACCGTGTACCGGAACAGATAGCGATAATGATGGTATACCAAATCACTTAGATCTGGATTCAGACAACGATGGTATTTTCGATATAGTTGAAGCCGGAGGAGTTGATACCGACAATGATGGCCGTGTTGATAATTATACCGAATCAGGTTCAAATGGTTGGGCCGATACTTTTGATAATATCGAGGGTGCAGGAACTCCATTAACGGATCCTGATAACGATACCGATGATTTCCAAAATAGAATTGATATTGATAGTGATGGTGACGGCATCAATGACTTGATAGAGTCTCAGGTTTCCACCGGAACGCCTGTTGTTCCAGTAGGTTCCGATTTAGATGAGGATGGTATAGATGATGCCTTCGATGTAAATTGTATTCCTTGTGGAGGTGTTACCGGAGTGCCAACCGACCCGGTTGATACCGATGCAGATTCTACTCCTGATTACCTCGATGTTGACTCCGACAATGATGGCTTGAATGATATAATTGAAGCCTGGGATACTGACGGTGATTACTTGCCAGATACAACCCCTAATGGAAACGATGATGATGACGATGGTCTTGACGATAATTTCGATGATGTTGTAGGACCAAATTCAACCACGAATGTTTATAACAGCCAGGATGCAGGTGATTTTCCTGATGTAACTACCATAGACAAAACCCCCGAAAGGGACTGGAGGGAAACCAATGAAGAGCTCTGTGAACCAGGTGGAGTAGATGGTAATATTCTCTTTTGGGTGAAGGCAGATAATGGAGGTACATCATGGAGAGATATATCGAACAATTTTGAGAATGTTTCGGCATTCGGAAACGTAAATAATGGTTCATTAATCAATTACAATCCTACCAATTATTTCGATGGAACCGTTTACTACAATACTACTTTAAGCATCAATGCCAATACTTATTCTGATCTGGCAGTAATTGCGGTTTATGAGCCTGCAGTCAATAATGCCGGTTCGGTTTGGGGTGAAGAAAATGGAGGGTTCGACAGATATATTCTCGATGCGAGTGGAGCAACTGAAAATAATGCCGTAAGTAATGGTACTTCGAACACCAGTAATGTGAGCGGGTTGTATTCAACAGCTTCAACCATTATGTCTACTGTTATTTTTGACGAAGATGAAGGTAGTGGATCCAGTGTCTATGTCAATGGCGACCAGGTGCTCACCTTCACTGCTGACCATGGCGGAGAAACTTCTAACACTTTGCAAATAGGAGCTAAAGGAAATGGCACTCAACGCTTTAAAGGATTGATTTCCGAGATTATTGTCTACAATCAGCTGCTGACTTCTGACACAGATTTGCAGCAAATACATAGCTACCTGGCTCTGAAATATGGAATTACATTGTCTAATAGTGTCAATGGTGATTATATCGCTTCAGATGCTTCAACTCTTTTCTGGGATGCTTCAGACAATATTGGCTTCCAGAATAATGTGGCCGGTATAGCTAGAGATGACAACACTTGCTTCAATCAGGTGCAGTCAAAAAGCTCTAACCCAGATGCAATTGTTTCAATTGGTTTGGATGACGATAATAATGGTTTGGAAGCAAGTAATAGCTTAAATACCAGCACCTTTGACGGAGACCTATCTGCCGCGGTATGGGGACATGATGGTGCTGACCTTTACGACCATGATGAAAACATTGACTTTGATATACTACAAGTAAAAAGTAGGTTGAACAGAGAGTGGCGAATAAGAGAAACAGGTACAGTGGGTACCGTTACAGTTAGTTTTGATGTTAGTAATCTTTTGGGGCCATCAGGCGTTGGAACCAATGACGAAGCCCAGATAGTAATGTTAGTCGATGCAGATGGCGATTTCTCATCAGGTGCTCAGATGGTTACCCAGTCTTTTGTAGTGGCAGATGACGGTTTCGTGAACTTCCAGATAGACTTTGCAGATGGCACTTACTTTACTTTGGCATCGGGCGAGCAGTATGCCTTGCCAATTACGCTGCTTTCCTTCGAAGCACTTCCCAAAGATGACTACATTCAGCTCAAATGGTCTACCACTACAGAAGAAGACAACAGCTATTTTAGGCTGGAAAAATTGGTTAATGACATGGATTTTGAGCCAATTGGCTATGTTGATGGTGCAGGTAACAGCACTCAACTGAATGAATATAGTTTCGTGGATGCTGAGCCTTCTTTGGGTTACAATTATTACCGCCTGGTAGATGTAGATTTCGGAGGGAATGAAAATACCTCAGAGGTCATAATGGTCAACTTTGAAAGCAAGGAGCTTGTTCCTAAGCCTTATCCAAACCCTGTTAGAGTAGGAGAATCCTTCTCCCTGGATGTTCCTCAAAACACGTCAATCGAGAACATTCAGCTAGTGAGTATGAATGGTCAGAGTTTGCGATTTGAAAAGGTAGAAGAATGGAATAAACTGATCATATCTTCATCTGAATTGAGGCAAGGAGTATACCTCTTTAGCTTCACTATTAATGGCCAGCGCTATCAATCTAAGTTGATGGTGGTCAACTAATTTTATCACCAGAAGTTGCTTCTAACCCGATGATTATGATTCTTGCAATCACATGAAGGAAAAGATAGCACGAAAGGATTTCAAAGCAATTATAGATCACCCAGGCTCAGGCTCAATCCTCGGTATTAAAGACGATAAGGTTCTGTTGGTCAGTATTCAAAGAGAAGCTATACCCTTTGAGACTTTTGAAATTCCGGGAGGTGTTTGCGAGCCCCATGAGACCCATGAACAGGCAGCGAGGCGAGAATTTTTAGAAGAAACAGGCCATGAGCTTGGTTATACTTTTCACCTGCGAACCATCAGACCTTCCGTTGGCTATTCCAATGAAATGATCTCTGTTTTTTATGCCAAAGTAAGTGAGAAAGTATCGGATGGAGAGCTTCCAGCAGAATGGTTTACAAAGGATGAGGTAAGTGCACTCATAGAGGGAGGTAAAGTGCTCGATTCGCAAAGCCTGGCCGCACTTGGTTTTTGGTTAACCACTGAGTTGAGTTTTGAACTTCCTTCG
The DNA here is from genome assembly GCA_013373005.1 of Cytophagia bacterium. GTDB lineage: Bacteria > Bacteroidota > Bacteroidia > Cytophagales > Cyclobacteriaceae > Roseivirga. The sequence goes on from JABXIP010000129.1 coordinate 3,522, forward strand.
GTTATGTTCATTTGCACGGGTAATTATTACCGAAGCAGATACTGTGAAATTTATTTCAATCATTTAACTAAGGGTAAAGCTGCTTCGGCTGACTCTAAAGGACTTTTGGCCTTTAGGAAAATCAATGAAGGAATGATTTCTCCTCATACTCTGAAGTACTTGAATGAGATTGATTTGACTACAGGTAAGTTGAAATTTCCTGAGCAGATGGAAGCCGGGCATTTTCAATCTGGAGTAAGAATTATTGCCATGGATGAAGTGGAGCATCGACCCATGATACAGAGAGATTTTCCTGAATTTGAAGACAAGATTGAGTACTGGAAAGTACACGATATAGACTTTACAGATGCTTCAGAAGCCATGCCGGCTTTAAAGATGAAAGTGGAGGAGTTGGTGAGAGAATTAGGCCTTACTGAGCCTGAATAACCAATACGTGAAAGTAGATGTTGGAGTAGGGCGGAATCCCAGGAGCACCCTCTTTTCCATAGGCTAATTCATATGGAATTTTGATGTATCCGTTGTCTCCGGGCTCAAAATAGCTAAGCCCAATAATGAATCCGTCAATCAGTAAGCCTCCATTCATATCTACCGGAATGGCTACTTTTTTTCTGAACGTGTCATCAATTTCCTGCCCATTTTCCAGATAAGTAGAGTAGTGCACCACCAACCTTTGATAGTTGGTTTTCTTCTGAAGAAGGGTTTCTCCTTTTAACTTATAGAAGCCAATTCCCTCTTCATTCAACCAAGGCATTTTCTGAAATTCCTGCTCTCTCCATTGCTCCAGAAATTCCTCCGGCTTTTCATCTCTTATCAGCTCACCCTGTTCATTCCATTCTTTCAGCCTCACAACAGCACCGAGGTCATTATACTTTTCCTCCTTTTGCTTTTCACCATTTTCGAACCAGTAGGTATGAGTGCCAATTTTAAGTTCATCCTTCATTCGGCCCTGGTATTTCTTCTGCCCATTGGGGTATTTCTCAACAATTTTTTGAGCGATAGCCGGCTGATAGCTAAGAATTAAGATGAAAATGAGAATTCCGCCTATTTTGTGCATTTCCAAATCTAAAATTTATTTCTCTACCTTTGCACTACCGCAAGGGTTTCATGCCATATGTTGGTTTGAATTAAAAGGGAATCAGGTGTAAGTCCTGAACAGTCCCAGCTGCTGTAATCCCATTGAAAGTTTTGTTGAAAATGCCACTGTCCCAATGTATCGGGATGGGAAGGCCAACGAAACAGGGAAAGTCAGAAGACCTGCCATTGCAATTGTTCACTAAATCGCTTTCTGAGGAAAAGCCAATAGTATGAAAAGACTGAAAAAAAATCTGCACCAAAGGTCGTTTTGTATCCTTTCGTGTCTTCTACTGGCAGCTATCTTTTGGAGTTGCTCATCTAAAAACTCATCCGAGGAAACTTCTTCCTTTGATCCAAATCACAGCTATTTTCCAGATCAGGTTTCTGTTGATCATGCCATTGGCTTTGACGTAACCTATCATAAAAACTGGAAGGAGCTGCAGCTATTCCGTCATTACAATGATTTCGTAGATACGGTTCGTTACGCTCTGGTTCAGAGAGGAACTCCAAAACCAGAAGGGTTTGAAGAAACCAGAACTATTCAGGTGCCCGTGCAGCAGGTGGGCTCGCTTTCTACTACACACTTGGGCATGTTCGAAATGCTCGATGCGCTCGACCAATTGAAGGGAGTTGAAACGGCAACTTATGTTTCTAGCGAGAAGGTTCGAGCCCTGGTAGACCAACAAAGAATACTTGAGCTTGCTCCTACCGGAATGCTCAATACTGAGGTGGTTTTGGCTTCTGGAATTGAAGTTCTGCTGGGAGTTGGTTACCCCAATTCTCAAAACACTAGTTATCAGGAGTTAGAAAATGCTGGTGTTCCGGTTTTGCTCAATGCCGATTGGCAGGAAGTAGATTTATTGGGGCGGGCCGAATGGGTGAAAATGGTGGCTGTGCTGCTGAACAAAGAGAAGCAAGTGAATGAGGCCTTCTCTAAAATTGAAAAGGAATACAACGAGGTGCTTCAACTGGTCAATGAAAAAGTTGAGCAGGGACCTATTACAATCACCGGTATGGTTCAGGGTGATGCCTGGTACGTTTCAGGCGGGAAGAGCTTTGGTTATCAGGTTTTAAAAACGGCTAAAGTGAATTATCCCTGGAGTGCTGATAATTCAACCGGGAGCTTGAAGCTCGATTTCGAAACAGTTTATGAGTTTGGGCTGAAGGCCGACTACTGGATGGTTCCGGGCAGTGCCAAAACACTTGACGATATTATTCAAAGAGATAGTAGATTCAGAGACTTCAAGTCTTATCAAGATCAGCAGATCTACAACATTTACGGGCGCTATACCGAGGGCGGAGGCAACGACTATTATGAATCGGGCATTGTCAATCCGCATGTTATACTCAAGGATGTAGTCAGCATTTTTCATCCTGAGTTATTGCCAAATCACGAACTGGTTTATTACGCCAGATTGAAGTAATCCTCAAACTTTTTTCAGTGAAAATTCCATCTACAGCTCTTAGTGTACGAGCCTTTGCATTACTCATATTGATAGTGCTGGGTTTATTCCTGCTCAATCTGGGTTTAGGTTCAGTCACCATTCCTATCGATGAAGTGGCCAAAATTCTATTGGGTAAGGATGTAGAGAATGTAGCCTGGCAGAATATTATTCTCAAAATTAGATTGCCAAGAACCGTGACTGCGGTTTTGGTTGGGGCAGCACTATCTGTAGGTGGTTTACAAATGCAAACACTTTTCAGAAATCCGTTAGCCGGGCCATCTGTTTTGGGTATAACAGCTGGTGCAAGTTTGGGAGTTGCCACCATTATGCTTGCCGCAGGAAGTGCCACAACAGCATTCGCTATTCGCTCGGTAGGTATTGGCGGAAGTTGGCTTATTGTGCTGGCTTCCTCTGTTGGTGCTTTTCTGGTACTTCTCATTATTCTGGCCATCTCATATCGTATTAGAGACAATGTCGTGATGCTCATTGTAGGAATTATGGTGGCGAATATCACCATTGCCATTGTAAGCATCTGGCAGTATTTCTCAGATCCGGAACAGATTCAGGAATATATTCTGTGGACATTCGGTAGCCTGGGTGGAGTGACTAATTATCAATTGGGAGTTCTGGGTTCAATAGTTGGTGTGGGAATTCTGGCTACTTTCTTCCTTTCCAAAACCTTGAATGCCCTTTTATTGGGAGAAGATTATGCCCAAAGTATGGGGCTGAATATTCGCAGGTCTAGAATCCTAATCATTTTCGTAACCAGTGTTCTGGCCGGAGCAATCACCGGTTTTTGTGGGCCAATAGGGTTTGTGGGAATAGCCGTTCCACACCTGACAAGAAGTTTCCTGAATACATCAGATCATAGATTGCTTATTCCAAGCTGCGTTTTGGTAGGGGCTATTTTGATGCTCTTTTGCGATATCATTTCTCAGGTTCCCGGCAGTACAACTGTGCTACCTGTCAATGCCATAACGGCCATGATTGGTTCGCCCATTGTTATCTGGATTATTGTAAAGCGTAGACACCTGAAATCTAGTTTTTAACCATGAGCGATAGGATTCTATATACATCTAATCTTTCTGTGGGCTATTCCACAAGAACCGTTTTGAGTTCATTGAATTTGAATCTGGGGAAAGGCCAACTTACCTGTTTGCTCGGGGCAAATGGCAGTGGTAAATCTACATTAATAAGAACGCTGGCAGGTATTCAGAAGCCTTTGCAAGGCATTGTTAGTTTGAAGGGCACAAACTTGAGAGAAGTAGGTCCAAAAGTGCTAGCCAAACAGCTGAGTTTGGTACTTACGGATAGAATTGCGCCAGGAAATCTTACGGTTTATGGGCTGGTTTCACTCGGACGATTCCCTTATACCACTTGGATGGGTAGTCTTTCCGATGAAGACAAAGATGTAATTCAATGGGCCCTAGAAATTACAAATACAATACAATTTGCCAATAGACATATTGGAGAATTAAGCGATGGTGAAAAGCAAAAGGTGATGATTGCCAGGGCACTGGCTCAAGAGACCGACCTTATCATTCTTGATGAGCCAACGGCTCACCTCGATTCACCCAATCGAATTGAAATATTCCATCTGCTTCAGGAGCTTGTTTCATCCAATAACAGGGCCATTCTTATTTCAACTCACGATATAGATACTGCTATAGCCAATGCAGATAAGCTTTGGTTGGTAGCAAATAATACAATCCATCAAGGAGCTCCGGAAGATTTGGTGTTGGATGGAAGGTTGGAAAAAGCTTTCACCAAAGAAGGGCTTTCATTCAATTATAGCTTTGGTCGATTTGAAAAATCGAGAGAGATGAGTGGCCCGAAAGTACTCATCAAAGGAGATGCTCTTGGAGCCCACTGGACTGAAAACGCTTTGAGGAGAGCAGGGTTTCAGCCGGTTCTGAACTCACAGGAGTTTACAGTTGAGGTTACTGGAACTGATTCCAACCGAAAATGGATACTCAACGCTCAGCATCAATTTGAAACAATAGAAGAACTACTTATAAAACTCAATACACTATGAAGATGAAGTGGAATAGAGCCTTAATGCTTGGAGCAGTTTTGGCTACTTTAAACCATGTGTCTTTTGCGCAGGAGGAAAAAGCGAAAGACCTTGGAGAAGTTGTGGTTACGGGCAACCGATTCGAAACCCCAATTGAAAAATCAGGTAAAGTGATTTATAAAATCACGGCTGAGGAAATTACCAAATTGCCAGGAAGAACCGTGGCAGATATACTGAATACCTTGCCGGGTATCAATGTAGATGGCGCTTTCGGAACCCCGGGCACTAACCTGGAATACAGCATTCGAGGAGGAAGAAATAGACACACGCTTATTTTGATTGACGGATTACCAATCAATGACCCATCACTGATCGCAAGCGATTACGATCTGAGATTATTGAATAGCAATGCCATAGAATACATCGAAGTTATGAAGGGTGGAGCCAGTACCTTGTATGGAACCAATGCCGCTTCAGGAGTTATTAACATCAAGCTGAAAGAAGCTACTAATGAGCAACCTCAGGTTACTTTAGCTCAAGATTTTGGTTCGTTCCAGACATCAAATACCAATGCCGATGTGCAGGGAAAAACCGGTAAGCTTGGTTATCTGGTAGGCGCTTCTTACTCAACCAGCAAGGGCTTTTCGGCTGCTAAAGATGAAGATCCTAATGTAGAGTTTGGTGATGATGGGTTCAACAGATTCTCAGGAAGAACCAAACTGACCTATCAGTTTTCTGATGCTTTCAAGCTTGGAACAAATCTCTCTTATGAAGACTTAAAAGCCGATTACGATGATGGTGCTTTTACCGATGCAGACAATGAATTCCTGATCAATCAAGTAAGTGTTGGCTTGAGCCCTGAGTTGAATTATTCAGGCGGAAAGCTTTCATTCAAGACAAATTACAATCAAGTGAGAAGGGAATTTATATCGGCATATCCTTCAACAGCAAAAGGTAAAAACTTTCAGGCCGATTTGAACAATCAGAAAGTATTTGGAGACAATTTCAAAACCATCCTTGGTGTTCAATTCCAGTCATACAAGTTCCAGAATGGTGATGAACAGCCGAGCCAGTCGAACATAGACCCTTACCTGAACATCTCTACTGACCTTACAGACGCGCTTACTCTGAACGCAGGTGTTCGGTTGAATAACAACAGTGAGTACGGTTCCAACTTCGTTTATATGTTCAACCCATCTTACCTTTTCCAACTGGGTGGAGAAAATGAGCTGAAACTCTTTGGTAGCTATTCTACTGCTTTTGTAGCGCCAAGCCTTTATCAACTTTTCGCGGAGTTTTATGGAAACCCTGATCTGGGTGCAGAGTCTACGGAGTCTTTGGAATTCGGAGTCTCACTTTACCTGTCAGACAAACTCACTTTAAATGCCGAGTACTTTAACCGAACTGAAGAAAATGCTATTGACTTTGTTTCAATCTTCGATGGAAATGGAAACTACATTGGAGGTGGATATGACAATGTACAAGGCGAAAGAAAAATTGATGGAATTGAGCTGGACCTGACCTGGAATGTAATGAGTGCCTTGAGATTAACTGCTCACTTTGCTGATTACAACTTTGGTGACCCGAGCCAATTCTACCGTATTCCGAACCAGAAATATGGTTTGGGAGGTCAATACAGCATAGCAGAGAACACGCAGATTGGTGTTACCTACAATTACTTCGGTGATAGGGAAGTGGCCATTTTCTCTGATCCGTATCTGGTTGCACTAGATGGCTATAACATGGTGGATTTTAATATTTCTCATGAAATGCTTGATGGAAATCTAGTGTTATCCGGTTCGGTGAAAAACCTGCTTGATGAAGATTTTGTGGGTATATATGGCTATACAACCAGGCCAATCAGCTTTACAATTGGTGTAACAGCCAAATTCTAAATTGAAAAATCAAAACCTTGATAGCTGTTCTTTTCTCTGCTCTTGGAGTGGTGGGAAGGACAGCTACTTTGCCTTTTATATGGCAAAACAGCAGGGCTTAAAATCGGCTGTTTTGCTTAATACTCTAAATGAATTTGGAGATAGATCCAGATCTCATGGCATTCCAAAGAAGTTGCTTAAGGAACAGGCTGAAATGGTGGGTTTGCCCATTGAGTTTATTGAAACAACCTGGGCCAGCTATGAAGAAAAGTATATTGAAAAACTCATTGAGCTGAAGGAAAAGTATGCCTTCACCCATACTGTTTTTGGCGACATAGATATTGAGTCGCATAGGACTTGGGAAGAGAAAGTATCTGGAGCTGCGCGGGTTGAAGCGGTGTTGCCTATTTGGCAGAATGACAGAATATATTTGGTGGAATCTATGATTGATGCCGGAATGAAATGCCTGATTGTTTCATGCCGAGCAGAGTTGGTCGACTCAATTTTGGGTAAAATTATTACCAAAAATTTGATGAAGGTTTTTGATGATTTAGGCATTGATGCCTGTGGTGAAAATGGCGAATACCATACTTTCGTCATCGATGGCCCTTTACACAGCCAGCCAAATCGGGTTGCTATTGAGGGAGTCGAAACCCATAATGGTTACGCTTTTGCGAACTTGAAGAATTAGATCTAATGACCTGATAACGATTTTTCATAAATGTCTGAATTAGCAATATTCAATTGGAGTGGAGGAAAAGATAGTGCTTTAGCATTGTACCATACCTTAAGAAATCCTGATTTCAAAGTAAGGAAACTGCTTACCTCCATTAATTCTGAAACGGACAGAATATCAATGCATGGAGTAAGGCTGAGCTTGCTGCAGAAGCAGGCAGAACTTATCGGACTGCCACTAAGCCTTCTTTCTCTTCCTGGCGAAATTTCGATGGCTGACTACGACAA
>JABXIP010000180.1 GCA_013373005.1 Cytophagia bacterium
GTATGATAGTCTCTACCGGCCTGAGATGCGCCATAAGCTGCGAAGTGCTTCACGCAGGCAAGAATAGTAGTGGGGTCAGAAAGGTCCGTACCCTGAATACCTCTTACTTTGGCCGCACCGATGAGGCTTCCCAGGTAAGGGTCTTCTCCGTTACCTTCAGCAATTCTTCCCCAGCGTGGGTCTCTGGCTATATCAACCATAGGGTTGTATGTCCAGTTAATACCAGCTGAGGCAGCTTCTTTAGCTGCCAGGTGTGCCGATTTTTCAATGATGTCCATATCCCAACTCGAAGCTTCGGCCAGTGGAATCGGGAAGGTTGTTTTGTAGCCATGAATAACATCTAAACCGAACAAAAGCGGAATACCTAGTCTGGTTTCTTCAACGGCAATTCTTTGCAAGTTACGGGCATAGTCTACAGTGTGCGCGTTGAAGAGGTTACCTGCTCTTCCTGCTCTCAACTCATCCATGTAGTCATCTCTGAGCACAGGACCGGTAATGTCCCAACCACTGGTGTAGAGCGTTAACTGGCCAGCTTTTTCTTCAGCTGTCATTACATTGATCAGCGAATCAATGAATGTATCCATTTCTGAATCACCACCTTTCCCGGCTGATGTATTACAGCTGGTTAAGGCGGATATGGCTAAAATGATTGCAAATGAGACATTCGCAATATGTTTTAAGTAGTGTTTCTTGTTGTTCATGATCTGAACTAATTTCTTGTCTTTGAAAACATCCAGGGAAGAAGCTCGGGTTCGGCAAAAGCCGGATCCCAACTGTTATGGTTGGCATTGGGGTATAATGTGAATTTCACATCTCCACCCTTGCCTTCAATTGCTTTTGCCATAGCTTCAGAAAACGTGGGCAGAACTATATCGTCTTTCTGCCCATGGAAAATCCAAAATGGAACCTTGCCGGCATATTTTCCGGCACTCTTTGGGTTGTCGCCACCGCAAATCGGTGCAGCAGCGGCAAAAACCTTAGGCCTTCTGCTCACGAGCTCGAATGTTCCCATTCCACCCATTGAGAGGCCCATTACATACATTCTGTCTTTATCAACTTGATCTAGTTTTGTCAGAGAATCTACCAATGAAAGCAAGCCCTTCATGGCATTAGTTGGCTTGCCTCCCTTGTGAAAGTCGAAATGGCGCTTGTTTTCATCATCTCTCCACTGGGTTACGTTCGCCCAATAATCTTCAGTCGGGCATTGAGGAAAGATGACAATGGCCGGAAAGTCTCTTCTGTTCTGAGCATCAAGAAACAACTTACTTCCATGAACCAACTGCTTTTTGTTGTCTTCGCCTCTTTCTCCTGCTCCATGAAGAAAGAGCACTAAAGGATACTCCTTGCTCTCATCGTAATTCTCCGGATATAGCACTCTGTATTGAAGTACTCCTTCATTGTAAACGTGTCCTCTCTCCAGAAACTCTGCAGTTTGAGCCAGTGTGCTTGAAGAAATAAGTAGCCAAGCGAGTAGTATGGTTAAAAACTTATTCATAGGTGAATCCCAGTTTATTGAGTCCGGCTTTAACTTCTGGTGCTGACATAAATAATTTCCAGATCAATCCTGTTCTATAGTTTTCAATCATAACAGGAATTGGACCTTGGTCGATTGCCAAATATCTTGGTAAATACCAGTCTTCTTGCAAGCTAAATGCATCATAAGGACCATATTCACCCACAAGGGTATCAAGGTCTTCATACAAATGCTTTAACATGGCCATGCTCTCCTCTGGAGTGTATGGGAAAGATGAAAGTGCTGCGGTAGGAGAAATAACGCCAAGGTCTCTATCGGGTCTGTGACCGGCATAACCTCTCATGGAGTAGCTAGAAGTAAGTCCCCATAGATTTGGTCCGTAGCCTTCAAATCCGCTAGGATTATCTACTGCATACTTATAGTGAATCATAGCGTGATTCTGATTTAGTTTCCAGTAGTCTGCATACTGGTCTTTCAATCCATTCGGATTCAATCCTAGATAAGAGTAGTGAGCCCAGAAAAGTGGGCCTACTGGTGAATCGTTGGTTTCATAGTGGTTGAGCACGGTCTCAAGTCCATAGAAAGTAGTGTCATTAGTGATGTCTCCATTGTTGGTCCAGCCTTCATGGTAAACTGCCGGATCTATGGAGTGGGTAGGAGAGGCAGCAGCCATTACATACATAATGAGACACTCATTGTAACCTCTAACATCGAAATTCATTTCCCAATCGTAATTAGGAGACCAGTGCCAATAAAGTACGTTTTCCCCTTTTGTATGCCAGTCGAATTCAATGCCCTTCCAAATGGCATCTATTCTTTCTGCCAGCTTAGCTTCTCTTGCTACATTTTTATTCAAGTATTGGCGAACAGTTAGAAGACCTGCAGCCATAAATGAGGTTTCAACCAAGTCGCCACCATCATCTTTCTGACTGAATGCCTTGACCTTTCCTGTGGTGCCATCCCACCAATGAGGGAATACACCATGGAATTTGTCGGCTCTTTCAAGGAAGTCGGTGATTTTTTCGAAACGCTCAATACCTTGCTCACGGGTAATAAAGCCTCTTTCAATACCTACTACAAGAGCCATCAGGCCAAATCCTGAGCCACCCGATGTAATGATATCCTTATCATGACTTGGGTATATGTCATCCATGTGATAGCGCTCTCTGGCCAATCCACTGGTAGGTTCGGCCCCTTCCCAGAAATACTGGAAAGTTTGATATTGAACCAGATTTAGAAGAGAATCTTCTTCAGACTGGTTTTTAGCAACACTGCTATTGCCCGAAGAACCCGAGGTTCCGCAGGAAATAATGGCCATGCTCAAGGCCAGTGCCAGAATGCTTTGTAATACTGTCTTTTTGTTCATCTTATAGTTAGGTTATTCTGTAAGGTTATCTCAATAGCTTGTAAATCCTAGTTTATCTAGTCCATCAGAAATCTCACTATTAGACATAAAGAGATCCCATAGTAAGGCAGATCTGTAATTTTCAATCATTACAATAATTGGCCCCTGATCTATGGCCAAAGTAGAGCTGGCATACCAGCCTTCAGTTAAATTGAATGCATCGTAAAATCCGTAGTTACCCCAGAGTTTGTCACCCATAATGTAATAAAAGTGCTCTAAAGCGTCCATTGACTCCTCCGGAGTGTAAGGGAAAGATGAAAGGGCTGCTGTTGGGGTAATGACGCCCAAATCGTTGGTCGGAGAGTGTGCCGAATAGCCATCGTGGTTATTATCGCTGGCCGTAAGCCCCCAGGCTCCTTCACTGTAGCCCACAAAGTTCTTTGGATTAGCCACTGAGTAATCATGATTGATTTTGGCATGAGCTACATTCTGATCCCAATAATTGGCATACTGATCTACCAAATTCCTTGGGTCTAAGCCCAGGAATGAATAGTGTGAGAAGAAAAGAGGCCCACCATAAGCACTTCCCAAAGGAAGGGTTGTGCCATAGTATTGGCCATTATTCGCCATGGCACCATTTCTTGCCCATCCTTGGCTGTAGACATTTGCATTGATAGAGTGGGTAGGTGACGAAGCTGCCAACACGTAAACGATAAGCGACTCATTCCAGCCACGAATCCGTAGATTCTTTTGCCAGCCAACATTTGGAGACCAGTGCCAGAAGAGTACGTCTTGTCCACCTTGAGTATACCAATCCCATTCCACTTCTTCCCAAAGTTGAGTAATGGTGTTGATGATGCTTTCCTCTTGCGTATTGGAAGGATTTAAATATTCTCTTACGGTCAGTAGACCCTGAATCATAAAGGCAGTTTCTACCAGGTCGCCACCATCATCGTCAGAACCGAAAGGAATGGTAACACCTGTATCGCCATTCATCCAATGCGGCCATACACCATGGAATCTGTCGGCTGCTTTCAAGAAGTCTACAATCTTTTTGAGTCGAACCACACCTTCTTCACGCGTAATAAAACCTCTTTCAATACCTACCAAGATACTCATCACTCCAAAGCCGGAGCCTCCAATAGTGACGGTATTGTCAGATGAATTTCTTTCTCTTGCTAAGCCTGAATTAGGGTGGCCAAAGTCCCAGAAGTATTTGAAGGTTTGTTCCTGAACCTTGGTGAGTAACTCCTCGCTGGTAATTCTTGGAAACTTATCTGAAGGGTCTAATTTGGTGTAGAACTCTAATGAGTAACCGCCAAAGCTTCTGCCTTCAGCGCTTTCCAAATCATCGGAAATGCTGAAGCTATATTTCTTAATGTAGTCTAATGAAGTGGTAGGGGTTACGTTAATGGTTTTGTCTTCATTAGAACTGGTTATACTTACCGTTTTGCCGGGAAGTCTGAATGCCGTTTGGAAGCTGTTGACATTTACAGCTGTGCTAAACTCAAATGTTAGGGTAAGCTGTGGATCTACATTCTGAATTCTTGGATTGTTTCCAATATCGGAACCGTTGATGGCTACTGAAACCAAATCAAGGTCGCCTGCCTGAGTTTTGAACTGAAAGGATGTAGGTGTAATAGATGCTCCGCTGGTGCTCTTTAAAGCATCGTTTAGAGAGATGGTATAAATTGTGCCGTTTTGAAGTAGGCCGCTAACAGCTATGAGGGCAGACTTGCCTTGAGATGATAGGGAAACAGTTTTATTTACTTCCTGGCCACCGGCCGAAAGTGTTATTCCAGCACTTGTTGTCGTTTCATCTAATGTAGCAGAGAAGAAGAGGGAAATAGTTCTATCTACCGATATGCCTTCCGTGATTTCTCCATCAGTATTCAGTTGAAGGGAACCGGCAAAAGCAGATTCTAAAGTGAATAGAGAGGCTGAGGGGTCATCGGAACCGCAACCCAAAAGCCAAGCGAATAAGAAGATGTATATCAGCCTTACTCTCATAAAATAATAGGTTTGAAGAAAAGATTGGGGACTTTGGTGAGCCCAAATTCCCCAATCAAGTGATGTTTATATCAGCTGTTTAACGAGCTGTTTTAATTGCGTCTACTTCTGACTGAGTCAGGGCTTTATCGAAGATTCTTAGTTCATCAATTAAGCTAAGATCAGATAAGTGACCCCACTCGTTGAATCTAGGAGCACCAGATCCGATTGACATGATGTCACAATCAGCCCAGCTGAAACCAGCAGGAAGATCCGATTCTTTCACCATGACACCATCAATATATACTCTTGCTACAGAACCTGAAATGGTAAATGCCATATGGATCCAATCGGTGGCAGTGGCAGGGTCTACATCTGCTGCTGCACCACCGTCAACCCAAACTTCTCCAGCACCGGTTCCAACGTTTAGTTTGAACCTTTGCATTCCACCTGCATTCTCTCTAAAGAATCTGAAACCACTGGTTCTTAAGTTTTGAGTAGTAGGGTAGTTTGCATTGGCTGTATGAGGCGGTCCTATGGTTAGAATACCTGCTCTGTCTGGAGTGGCATCTAGCTTATACCAGAAAGATGCACTGAATTCATTATACTCTATTCCATTTGAAGGGAAAGTAGCATAGGCATCAGTAGCAGCCTGGAAAGAGTTGCTTCCTCTCAAACCTTCGCCAGCAAGCGTTAATGTTCCTACCTGAGTAGCAGCAAAGCCTGAAGCAGCATCTACATAGTTGCCTTCAAAGTCCATATAGAACTTCTCGCCAAACTCACCATTGTAAACAGTTCCTCCTTCATCATTGATGATGGTAAGGATTTCGTTTTGCGAAAGTGATTTGTTGAACAAACGAAGCTCATCCATGTAACTAAGGTCAGAAAGGTGACCCCACTCAGAGAATCTTGGAGCACCAGACATAATAGTAAGAATGTCACAATCTGTCCAGTCTACACCGGTGGTTGTGCTTGTTCTTACAGGTTGTCCGTTGATGTAAACAATAGCCTCAGAATTTGAGATAGTGAAGGCAAAGTGTACCCATTCTCCTGTGTTTGGAGCAACATCAGCAGCAGTACCACCGTCAACCCAGGTTTCACCAGAGCCAGTACCAACATTCAATTTGAAGCGTTGGTTGCCATTAGCTCCATTTTCTCTAAAGAAGCGAATACCGCTTGTTCTTAGGTTCTGCGCATCAGGATAGTTTGCGTTATTTACATCTGGAGGCCCGATAGTTAGAATACCAGCTCTATTCGGATCATTGTCAATCTTCATCCAGAATACGGCACTGAATTCATCCTCAAGAATGTCTGTTACAGGAATACTTAGGTAAGAGCCTGTTGCTCCTGACAATGAATTGCCACCAACTTTGCCTTCACCGGCAAAGCCCATGTTACCTACTTCAGTAGGGAAAGTTACGCCTACCAATTCAACATTATCATTGTCGAAAGGCATATAGAA